>JAYWBY010000462.1:0-27762 GCA_043781115.1 Pseudomonadota bacterium | reverse complement strand
GCAGCGACGCGCTCTCAAGCACGAATTTGCCGATCAACACTATAAGGTGCATCAAAGTCACCGTCGACGGCGCGAGGTCGGCGACGATCCGGGCCAAGCCGTCATTCGGCTTGCAAACGACATCTTGAACTTCAGCGTAGATCGCCTCTTTGCTCGGGAAATGCTGGTAAAGCAGCGCTTCGGAGACGCCAGCTTCTTTGGCGAGCATCTTGGTGGTGACGCCGCGGAAGCCCTCGCGCGCGAAAAGAGGCAGCGCCGAGGCAATGATGAAATCGCGGCGGTCCTCCGCGCTCATGCGAGTTTTTTGCTTAATTTTTGTCATATTAACATTGAGTTAAGAGTCATGAGTAAGCATTTACTTATCGCAGAAAACCCACTCCCGCGCAAGACCGCTTCTGCCAATTTTTCGCCGGGAGGCCGCGCTTTGACAGGAGCATATCCATAGAATAAGAACGGACAGTCTGGCTTTTTCCGAGGGTGACCAATGGCGACGAAAGCTGTGCAGATTATAGGCGTGCCGCTCGACCTGGGCGCCAACATGCGCGGCGCCAACATGGGACCCGCGGCGATTCGCATCGCCGAATTGCACCAAAAGATCGCCGTCCTCGGCTTCGAGGTCGGTGACCTAGGCGACGTCGCCGTGCCGATCCGGGACACGTTGCCCGAGGCGTCGCACCGGCAGAAGTTCCTCAACGAAATCGTCCGCGTCGCCACCGACGTCCAAGAGAAGGTGCACGCCACTTTAACTGCCGGCAAGACGCCAATAGTGCTCGGCGGCGACCACTCGATCGGCATCGGTTCTATCGCCGGCACCAGCCGTTTCCATAAAGAGAAAAACGAGCGCGTCGGCTTGGTCTGGATCGACGCCCACGCCGACCTCAACACGCCGCAGTCGTCGCCCTCGGGCAACATCCACGGCATGCCGCTTTCGGTCGTGCTCGGCGACGGCCATCCCTCGCTCGTCGGCGTCGGCGGTCCGGGCCCCAAAATCCGCCCAGAAAACGTGGCTTTGATCGGCATACGCGCCATCGACGGCGCCGAGCGCGAGATCTGCAAGCAGAGCGGCATCCGCTATTTCACGATGCGCGAGATCGACGAACGCGGCATGCACGCCGTGATGAAGGAAGCCGTCGCCGTCGCGACGCGCGGCACCGCCGCGATCCACTTGTCGTTCGACCTCGACGGCATTGATCCCCTATACGCGCCGGGCGTCAGCACGCCCGTCACCGGCGGGCTCTCCTACCGCGAAGCGCACCTAGCTCTGGAAATGATCGCCGACACCGGACTATTGCGCTCGATGGATTTCGTCGAGCTCAACCCGATGACCGACCTCGTCCACAAGACCGCGCAGCTCTGCGTCGAGCTGGTGCAGTCGGCGCTCGGTAAGTCCATTGTCTGAAGCACCGGGAACGTTCGACCTCTTGGGCCAGGACGGCCCAGCGCGCCGCGGCCGTTTGGTGCTGCACCACGGCGTCGTCGAAACGCCGGTGTTCATGCCCGTCGGCACCGTGGGCTCGGTGAAGACTTTGACGCCGGAAGATTTGGACGCCATCGGCGCCAGCATCATCCTCGGCAACACCTATCACCTCTACCTCCGTCCCGGGATGGAGGTGATTTCGGCCTATAAAGGCCTGCACAATTTCATCCAATGGCAAAAGCCCATCCTGACCGACAGCGGTGGCTTCCAGATTTTCAGCCTCGGCGCCTTGAACAAATTGACGGAAGAAGGCGCGCATTTCCAGAGCCACCTCGACGGCGCCAAAATCAAATTGACCCCCGAGCTCGCCGTCGAAATCCAAGAGACGATCGGCAGCGACATTCACATGGTGTTAGATGAGTGCACGCCCTATCCGGCGACGCCGGAGGTAGCGGCTCTGTCGATGCGCCGTTCGATGCGCTGGGCCGCGCGGTGCCGGGCCGTCAAGAAGAAAGCGGAACTCTGCCAGTTCGGCATAGTCCAAGGCGGCGTCCATCCGGCGCTGCGCCAGGAGAGCGCCCGGGCGCTCGTCGACATCGGCTTCGAAGGCTACGCGATCGGCGGCCTCTCCGTCGGCGAGACGAAGAGCGAGATGACGGAGATCACCGAGGCGGCCACCGCGGTCCTCCCCGCCGACAAGCCGCGCTACCTGATGGGCGTCGGCACGCCGCTCGACATCATCGAAGCCGTTTCGCGCGGCGTCGACATGTTCGACTGCGTCATGCCGACCCGGAACGGCCGCAACGGCACGCTCTTCACCTCGGTCGGTAAGGTCAACATCAAGAACCAGAAGCACCGGCTCGACGAATCCCCGCTCGACCCAGCCTGCCGCTGCTACACTTGTCAGACGTTTTCCCGCGGTTACCTCAGGCATCTCTTCATCGCCAACGAGATCACTTGCCTGAGGCTTTTCACGCTGCACAACCTGACTTACTACGTCGACCTGATGGCGAAGATACGGAGCGCCATCGAAGGCAAGACCTTCGCGACGCTTTTGAACGAGCAACGGAATCTTTGGAACTCGTCCCCGGGCGAAGGTTAGACGTAAGCCGTATCGCCGCCGCTGGCGATGATAATCTTGCCGTCTTCCTCGAGTTTGCGGGCGATCTGCACGACCTCGAACTGGATCGCCTCGACGTCCGAGAGTTTGACGGCCGGCGCTGCTTCCATGTCCTCGCGAAGCATCTTCGCCGCGCGTTCCGACATGTTCTTGAATACCAGCTCGCGGACCGACTCGGAGGCCGTCTTGAGGGCGACCTTCCACTTGTCGTTCGGGACGTTCTTGACCAGCTCCTGAATGCCGCGGTCGTCGATCTTGACCAAGTCGTCGAAGGTGAACATCAGCTGACGGATCTGTTCCGCCAAGTCCGGGTCCCGCTCCTCGAGGTTGTCGAGGATCTGCTCTTCCGTCGCCTTGTCGATCAAGTTGAGCATCTCGGCAAGTGGTTCCACGCCGCCGATCTTCTGCGTGTGGATCGAACCCATGGCCTGGATCTCATTGCGCAAGACGTCGTCGATCTCGTCGATGATCTCGGGCGCGACGGCGTCCAGATTGGCGATGCGCAGGAGAATTTCAGTATGAAGCGCTTCGGGCAAGAGCTTCAGCGTCTCGCCGCACTTCTTGGCGTCCAAGTGCGCTAGGATCAGGGCGATGGTCTGGGGGTGTTCATTCCTTATGAACGTCGCCAAGGTGCGCGGGTCGATCAGCTCGAGCGAATCGAGGTTCGCCGCCGACCCGAGCTGCAGTTGGTCGATCAACTCGTCGGCGTCGCCGCCCTTGAAGGCCGAGCCGATCACCTTCATGGTGAACTCGTTGCCGCCGTAGAAGAACTTCTTGTTCTGCTGAAGGATCTCGTAGAACTCGATCATCACTTCGTCGACGATCTCTTGCTCCAAGCGGCCTAAACGGCTCATCGCCGAGCCGATGCGTTTGATTTCGAATTCGGTCATGTTCTTGAAGATCTCGGCCGAGATATCCTCGCCAAACGACAAGAGCAGAATCGCGGCCTTTTGTGCGCCAGTATACTTGTTGGTTGCCACGACTCGGAGGCCCTCCCGGGGAACTTGGATGGTCTTCTTTAATAATTTTAGGGGAGTCAAAGAGTTGATGGAAGGTTGTCATAGTATTGACGCTGAACGTCTAACCCTAAAAAAGCCGTCGATCTTTTTGACACCTGCTCACGGTTCAATTGCGTATTTTTCATCGATTTTAACGTGCTTCCAGCCAGTTACACCGCCTTTGGCACCGGAACGGAACTTGCTCAATGCCCGACGCCGGCTCCCTTCGGAGAGTTCGGTGGGCCCTTTGCCTTTTCCTCGCCTTTTTGTTGCCGCTCGTACCGTGGATGCTGAAGTTGACGTTGCTCAAGAGGTTCCCTGTGAAGTCCCTGCCGAAGAATCCCCCCAAATCGATCATTGGACGTCTGCTCGGCGGACGTCTGCTCGGCGGGCGCCTGCTCAGCGCCACGCTGGTGGTCTCCTTACTCGGCCTCGGCGGCTACGCCGCCAGTGACTCCATGACGCTCAGCGCCAGGTCTCACGCTAAAGGCCCGGCCAAAGTCGCCAAGATCAAGGTCCCAACGTTGGTCGCCTCGATTGAGAAGGACACCGAGGACTTCGAAGGCCAGACCAAAGACATCACCAACGCCAACGAGTGCTTTCCGATCCACCTGCGTGACATCAACCGCATCGGCGTTCTTTACCTTTATTGTTCCGACGCCGCCTTCGCTCAAGACGCCGAAGGCGTGAAGATCAGCGAAAACTTCAAAGTGCCGGACGCCATCGCCCGCCGTTACAACTTCTGGCGCCGCGTCTATTCCCTTTGGGGCAAGGACCAGTACGTCATGCACCTTTCCGAGTACCCCGAAGTCGTAGTCGAAGCTTACGACGTTTCCCGGGTCAGCCAAGACGTCGGTCCGGTTCGCCGCGAAAACATGGTCAAGAAAGTCGCCAAGAGCCAGCGTGACCTTTACCGCAAGATGTTCCTGCAGATGCACCAGTTCCGCGGCCACGAGGAGCTCTTCTCGCCGGCCATGAAGCGCCTGGCGAAAGTCATGGCCCACATCACGGACAAAGACAAGTACCTGACTGCTTATCGCACGCTCCGCCTCCAACGCGGCCAACGCGACTTCATCGCCAACGGCCTGACGATCGCCCCGAAATACTTCCCGTCTATCGAAGCGGAATTTAAAGAAGCCGGCATCCCGGTCGAGATCACCCGTTTGGCCTTCGTCGAATCGTCGTTCAATTTGAAAGCCTGCTCGAAGGTCGGCGCCTCGGGCGTCTACCAGATCATGCCGGCGACTGGCCGCCAGTACCTGAAGATGCACAGCGGCGTCGACGAACGCAATGATCCGATCAAAGCCAGCCGCGCCGCCGCGAAGCTTTTGAAACTGAACTACGCTCTGACCGGTAGCTGGCCGCTGGCGATCACCGCTTACAATCACGGCGTCGGCGGCATCAAGCGCGCCGTCCGCTCGGTCGGCTCGAGCAATATCGTCGATCTGATCAACCGCTACCGCGGCAACCAGTTCGGCTTCGCTTCGAAAAACTTCTACGCCAGCTTCCTCGGCGTTCTTGCGACGCTGAAAGACGCCGAAAAGATCTTCCCGGAAGTGCCGCGCGTCGGCGCTATGAACTTCGACTCCGTCCGCCTGACCAAGGCGACCCTCGTCAAGGATCTCAAGAAGAAATACTCGGTCACCAGCGCCGAAATCGCTGAATTCAATCCCGACATCTCTGGCGGCGTCCTACGCTCGTCGGGAGCCCTCCCCAAAGGCTACGTCTTGAAAGTGCCGAACCGCGCCACTCCCGCCCAAGGTTACGTCAACGTCATGAACCAGCCGAACTCCTGATCTCTTTCGTCCGCCTGGAGCCGCCATGTCCGTACAATCCGTCGCCACGAAAACTTTGTTCCTCGCCCTCAGCGTCGGCGCCTTTGCCGGTTGCACGAGGATTCACAAGAAGTCGGAAGCGACGCCGGACATCCCGACCCGCCCGGCCGACGAGCAACCGGTGACCGCCCAAAAATCCAACGTCGGCATCCTCGACATCAAAGTCGAATTGCGCAGCGACGGCATGCTCCTCCACGTCGCCGCTCTGCCCAATGGCAGCGCGCTCGAATGCGACCTCGACGACAAACCCCTCGTGCCTTGCCACGACGGAGCGCTCTACGCTAGGCCCGCCGACGGCGACCACAAAATCTCGGCTGTCGCCCTACGCGACGGTGCCACGACCGCCATCGGTGAATCTGCTCCCTTCTCGGTCCTGCCGGGCACCGGCGGCGCTTTCGACCCGGAAAACAACCCGCGCAGCCCGCTCAACTTAGCGTTGGATGACAAGGACTTCGCCAACGGCATGACGGTCCCAATGACCAAAGACTTCATCGCGAAATTCAAATTCTCAGCTGCGCCGACCTGCAAGGCGACGCTCAAGTGCCAATATGACAGCCGCACTAGTCCGTTCTGGGTCGACTGTGACAAGAGCGGCACGTCCTTCACCGTCGCCAAAGATCTGGTGGCGATGGGCCTCCAGTACCTCGCCGTCCAAGCCTCTTGTGACGGCCAAATTGGTCCGATCTTGACCCTCTTCTGGTGGGGCGTGCCAGACGCGACGTATCAACCGCTGGCGCTGTCTGTGATCAAAGACCAAAAGAGGCGCAACATCGTCAACTTGATCAAGTCCGACGACTGCCCCGAGAGCATGCAAAAATATGAATGCGCCGCCAAAGCGGAAGACGACTTCTCGCTGTGCGACAACGGCAACGTCATCGACGCCCCTCAGGCGGGATTCCGCGTGCGTCTGACTTGCGAAGGTCGTCAGGGACCGGTACTGACCTTTTAGTCGATCGCTAGTTCAGGCAGTCCACCTTGGATGACCGGCAAAAATGACGATTTTCCCCAGTCAGGCCGCTCAGCGGCCTTTTTCGCGCCTATTTTTCCCGCTCAATTCTTCAATGATCTTGCCGATACCTACTCCGGACCCAATTACGTCTTTTGCCAGAAGAGCGAACGATGAGTCAGTCAAACCGCATGAAGTCTTGGATGCTAGTCGTCACCGCCACCTTCGGTTTGACGCTCGCGGGTTCGTCGGCCGCCGGCGGCGCGCCGCTCTCGAGTCTCGGCGGCGCGATTGCGCCTCCCGCGAAGACAGCCGCGGGCGGCAAACCGGCGGCCACCACGCCCGCGGCAGCCGCGACCACCACGCCCAAGAAAGTTGCGACGCCTGCGGCCGCCGCCGCCAAACCGGCACCGGCCGGCGCCGGCGCCGGCGCCAAGTCAGCAGCAACCACTCCGCCCGCCGCCAACAAACCCGCCGGCGCCGTGCCTCCTAAATCCGTCGCTCCAGTCGCTCAGCCCAAGCCCGCCGCCGTCGTCGCCAAGCCTCCGCTGCCCGCGAAAGTGATCACCGCTCCCGTCCCGGCCAAGAAGACGCCGGCGACCTGGACCAAGAACGGCACCCCGGTGAAAGGCAAAATCAAGCCAATCAAACACAAAAGTCACAAAAATAAGACCGTCAAGGCGTCACCGAAGCCGGCCGTCAAAGCCGTCACCAAAGTCGTGCCGCCCGCACCGAAAGTCGAAGCGAAAGCCGAGAAGCCCGTCACCGAGAAACCGGCAAAGACTGCCAAAGCCAAGCCCGTGGATTCCGGGGACGAAGAGTTCGGCTCGGAATTCGAAGCCCAAGAACAAGAGTCGTCCACCGGCCCTTGGCTGATCGTCTTGCTCGTCTGCGTCGTCGGCGGTGTCGGCGGTCTGGTCTTCCTGCAGAAACGCAAAACTCAACAAGCCGGCAACCGCGATGACTTCGATTACAAGTCGACCTCCGAGAATGCGTTCGGTTCGGACCTCTCGAGCCTCGACATTCACGACAAGAAATCGGCGATGAAACCGATGACGGGCCTCGGCAGCCCGAGCGAAGCCAAGCAAAAAAAAAATCAGCTGAGCGAAACGAAGCCGCCGCAGACGAAAGCCGGCTGAATCCGGCAGTCGTGACGGCACCTGGCGAATTAGCGGCGACTTTGGTGTTGCCGGTCGACGTGGGCGTTCCCGGCGTTGCTGCCGAAGCCGAAGCGGAATCCGCGGTCGAAATCGAGATCGAAGCGCTTTTGACCCCCGCTGCATGGGGCGCCTTCGCCGGCCTTGACTTGCTTGCCTTCTGGACCAAAGTCTTCGACGTCGAAGACGCTGAGCGCCTGGGGACGGCAACGGCCGTCCTCGCGACGAACGGCCTGGCGACGCTCCGGCAGTTTGAGCGAGTGAAAGAGGCTTATGTCGGCCAGCACCCGGACTTTGGGGCCCTGACCGAGGCTAGGAACGAAGTGCGCGCGGCTCGCCATCTCGTCCAACTCAAGGCGGCCGATGCCGCGCACCTCCTCGAACCGATCCACGGTGTCGACTTGAAAACCTACGCCTCGATGATGGCGCTCAAGACGGCCGGCGATCAACGCCCGACGAGCGACGGTCGGGTCTTCGCCTCGTTCGGCGTCGACCGCCCAACCTTCGACCTGGTGGCGGAAGGTTGGCTGAAGCGCCTGAATGCGACGGCCAATCCGTTGGCCGTCACGGCGCTGCTCGCCGAGTACGGACGCCACTTCGCCGCCGCCATCCCGAGGGCGGACGGCGGCGAAGAACCTTGCACCTTCGCGCGCTACGTCGAAGTCCAGGCCGCTTATGCGATCTGGCTAGAACAAGGCACCGACCCGGCGACGCGCCTCAGGGGAGTCTTCGGTTTGAGCCGCCTCGACTGGTCCAACATCCAGGCTTTTTGGCAACCGAAGCTCCTGGCCAACCCGGAGCTCCAGCGCCAGCTCGGGGTCCTGGACCCCGCCTACCGCAGCCGTTACGGGGTTTTGGCCGAGTAATCTCCTGAAATTACAAAAATCTTACAAAACTTCGACACTTCACGGTGGAAGGACGCGAAGCGCCAAGCTAGAACCGTGGCAGGAGGACGCTTCGTCATGGCATATATCGCGCTTTGTTGCTTGGTTTTCGCTGCCGGATATCTGGTGAACATCACCTACATCACGGTGTTTTACCATCGGGGTTTGACCCACGGCGCCGTGGAGCTTTCCCCCTGGACCCGCTGGTTGGTCGTCAAGACCGGCAGCTGGGTCACCGGCCTCGACCCGAAGGGCTGGAGCGTCATGCACCGCCTTCACCATCTCTACAGCGACACGCCGGACGATCCGCATAGCCCGGCGCAGTTCGGGATTTTTGGCGTCATGCTAGCGCAGCTCAAATCGTACAAACGCGTCCTACGTGGCCTGATGAAGAACGACCCCGAGATTACCGCGATCGCGAAGGACCTAGACTTCCCTGTCAACTGGTTGAACCGCGGCCGCCTTTGGTACCTCCCCTATTTGCTGCATTTCACCATCTGGATGGTGATCGGCGCGGGATTCAACTCCTGGCTGCTCGGCTACGCGTATTTCCTCGGCGTCATGAGCCACCCGGTCCAAGGCTGGATGGTCAACTCGCTCGGCCACGCTTTCGGTTACCGCAACTTCAAGACCTCGGACGATTCAAGAAACAACACCTTCGTCGCTTACCTCGTCATGGGCGAGGGCTACCAAAACAACCATCACCGCTTTCCGCGCTCGGCCAAGTTCTCGGTCAAATGGTTCGAGATCGACCCGGGTTACGCGCTTTGCCGCGTGCTGCAGTTCGTCGGCGCCATCAAGATCGTCGGCGACCAAGAAGCAGAAGCCCAGCCGGCCGTCGCTACGGTCTAGGCTGAGCTTCTTTCAGAGCGAGTCAAAATTCAGGGAATCAACGCCGCCGCCTGGTCTAGCTCGACCAGCGTGCCGATGCCGACCATGCGCGCCGCGAACACGATGCCGACCTGGGCGATCTTGAAGAAGTAGTCCTGGTCGATACGGGCGTACGTGTCGCCGCCAGCGTGGTCGAAGTGCGGGTTGTTGAACGGATGGTGCTCGGAGAAGACGACCGTCGGCACGCCGATTTCCCAGAGCGCGTAGTGGTCGCTGTTCTCGCCCATGCAGCCGCGCGTCGTGCCGATCGAACCGTACGCGGTCGCCGTTTGCGCCAAGAGGTTGCCGACCGCCGTGGAATTGGTGGCGCCGCCGCAATCGAAGATGTCGAAGAGGTTGGCGCCCTCCTTCCAGCCGGACTGCTCGTCGTCGATGCCGCCGACGATGTGGAAGTTCTGGGCGTTGGCTTGCTGCTGCAAAGTGCGCGCGTAGTAGCGGGCGCCTTCGAGGTCGCCCCACTCTTCATAATCCGCGGCGACGAAGCGCACGGTGTAGTGCAGCTGACCGCGGAACTGCGTCAAAATCCGCGCCGTCTCCATCAATTCAGCCATGCCGGTCATGTCGTCGTCGACGGCTTCGTTGTCGGAACCGTGCGGCCCCATGCTGTCATAGTGCACGATGATGACGATCGAGTCCGCGGTGGCGCCTGGCAGCACGGCTTCGAGGTCGTGCCCTTGGGACTCGAGATTGGACGTGCTCGCGTACGTCATTTCGTTGACGGTCAGGCCGAGCTGTTGGAAGTAGTTCATCCAATATTTGCGGTAGTTCGCTTTCGAGGCCGGCAAATAGCGATCGCGGAGCGTAAACGTTTGTCCGTTGACCGTGACGGGGTTCTCGCCCGTCATGTCTTTCATCAACTGCTGCAGGTGCGCTCTGTCGATGCCGTCCAAGACGGTCCGGTAGACGTCGGCTTTCGCCGAACCGGTGGCGCCGAGCGCGGCTAAGCCGCTCAACCCGACTAGAATTGCCAAATGGCGCAGTCGTCCCATGATGGTCCCCCTCTTAAATCGATGCATCAATTGCCCGTGGTTCTGGGGACCACTATATTAAAAACTGCTCGCCGTGTCATCGTCGACGATTTGGGGGTCGACGATTTGGGGGTCGACGATTGGGGGGTCGACGATTGGGGTCGACGATTGGGGCTCGAGGATTTGAAACGGTCGCATCATGTCCATGTCCTCGTGTTCGAGGATGTGGCAGTGATAAACGTAGTAGCCGGGGTACGGCGCGAATCTCATGATGATCCGCGTGATCATTTGGGGCAGGACGCGCACGGTGTCCTTCCAACCCATCTCGTTGGCGGCCGGCGGCACGGGGTCGGCGAGGAAATTCACCCGGCCCGTGGCAAGGAACGCCGCCACGTCAAAGAGGCGGCGGTCGAGCACTTGGAATTGCACCAAATGGATGTGGAACGGGTGCGGATCAAAAAGCGTGTTGGTCAGCTCCCAGACTTCCGTCGTGCCGAGCACCGGCTGCTCTTCGATCGGATCGTGCCAATGCTTGCCGTTCAGCACCAACATGGTGGAGCCGTCCCCCATGTCCATCTGGTCAAAGACGATGCGCCGGGTCTTGACCGCATCCTCTGGGACCAAGCGGACGATGGGCCGCATCGTTGTCGGCAAAGAGCTGGTGTCGGGCGCCGAGACGGCGGCAGCCACGCGGAACTGCACGACTTCCGCGATTCTGATCTCGTCGTCGCTCGGGTCCTTCGAGTTGTTGTGCAAGAGTAGCGCCCGGCCGGCAAAGGCCGAGAAGTCGATGATGACGTCGGCGCGCTCGGACGGCGCCAAGACTAGCCGAGGAGAGCCTGGAGTCGCTGGATCGTTCAATATGACGGCCTTCGCCAAAAAGCCGCCGTCAGAGCCGATCTGATGGATCGGAGGCCCGTCCGTCCCGGCTTCCGTGTCGAGAAGTTTCAATCCGTAGCTGCGGGCGTTGGAGCCGTTGACGATGCGGAAGCGGTACTTCCTCGGCTCGACGTTGACGAACGGCCAGATCTTGCCGTTGACCACGTTGACGTTGCCGAAGAACTCTTTGGCGATCTCGGGCGTGTAGCCGAGCGTGCCGTCGTCATTGACCTCTTTGTTGGTCAGGATCATCGGGATCTCGAAAGCTCCCGAAGGCAGATTCAGGCTGCGTTCATAGTCGTCGCGGATGATGTACATGCCGGTGAGGCCGGCGGCGACGTTGCGTCCGGTCGACCCCATGGCGTGATCATGGTACCAAAGCAAACGCGCGCTTTGGTCATTTGGGTAATCGGCTTGCTGTTCTTGACCAGGAACTATCCAAGCATCCGGCCAACCATCGTTGTTGTGCTCGCGGTTCATCGGCTCGGTTTCCGTGACCACGGCGCCATGCAAGTGGGTGACGCTGCGCACGTCGGGCTCGACGTGGTCGGCGCCTTCGGGCAACGGCAAAACGTGGACGGGGTCCAACTGGTTGCGCCAGTGGACGCTCAGGGCTTGGCCCCTTTGGACTTCGATGGTCGGACCAGGGGAGCTGCCGTTGTAACCCCAGACGGCGGTCTCCGGCAGGTCGCGGTGCACCTTGGTCACGAACCGGTCGAGCGTGATCGTTTGGTTGAAGGGACCGGCGCCGTCGTAGGTCAGTCTTGACGGGATCGGTAGTTCGTCGACGAACTTTTCCAAGTCGACGCTGCTCGTGCGCGCCGAGCCATTCGTGCCGATCATTACCAATAGAATCCCGAGTGCCCGCTTGACCGTCATTTCCCGCTCCCCCCGCGTATTTCGCGTTTCGGGGAGTGATAGCACGAATCTTGACCAGCTGGCCAGTCCATGGTCCAATTGAGCAATTCATCTTTTGGGGGGGAGGGAAATCCATGCGAATTCTTGCGACGTCTGCGCTATTTCTCGGTGTGATTGCGAGCCTGCCGGCCTTCGGCCAACCGGTCGAAGCCGTGCTCCGTCTGAACGAAAGGGCTTCGTTGGAACAGCTCGCCAAGAGCGTCACCGACCCCGCCTCGCCGCGGTACCGTCAGTTTTACACCCCGGAAGAGATTCGGGACCTGGTCGCCCCGACCCAAGCCGACTACGACGCCCTTCTCCAAAAACTAGCGACGGCGAACGTCGAAGTCGTCGCCGAGTCGAAGTCGCACATGATCCTGACGGTCAAGGGCGAGCCCGAAGCCATAGCCTCCATCCAGCAAAACAAAGAGGCGCTCTCGGCCGTCGCCCAAGTCGCGACGCATGACGATAGCCGTCACATGCACCCCATGCTGCGCTTCCAAAAACCCGACTCCGACTCCGGCGCCGCGCTGGTCGCCGGCGTGGCGCTAGCGAAGATCCGCCAACTCTACGGCTTCAACCCGCTCTACACCCAAGGCCTGAGCGGCGCTGGCCAGCACATCGCCATCGCCACCTACGACGCGTTCTACATCGATGACGTGCGCCAGTACTACGTCCGCCAACACCTAAGCCCGGCCCCGGTCGTCGACCAAGTCCTGTTCAACGGCACGCCGACCTACAGCGACCAACTCTCCGACGCGGAAACGGGCCTCGACGCCCAATTCTCCGGCGCTCTGGCTCCCCAAGCCCAAATTCACGTCTTCGCCTCTGCGCACAACGACGACCCGGGCGAACTGCAAATGTTCACGGCGATCTTGGATGACAACCGTTCCCGCGTCGTCAATTACAGCTGGGGCGGCTGCGAAGGCGACGTCACGCCAGCGCACCAAGCGGAAATGACCGCGGTCTTCAACCGGGCCGTCGCTCAAGGCGTCAACATCCTCGCCGCCTCGGGCGACTCGGGCGCCTACTGCCCGCCGGACTCCCACACCATCATGCCGGACTGGCCGGCGGCTCATCCCGCCATCGTCGCCATCGGCGGCACCAAGCTCAACGTCAGCTCCACCACTCTCTCCGAAGTGGCCTGGAGCTTCGTCGACGGCCGCGGCGGTTCGGGCGGCGGCATCAGCACCATCTGGGCTTTGCCTGACTATCAATCTGGCCTCCACGCGCCGTTCGTCAAACGTTCCTATCCGGACGTTTCGTTCAACGCCGATCCGGCCTCGGGCCAAGCCGCCTACGTCCGCGTTACGCCTTTCGGCACGCACGCACAAACGCCGAGCGACTTCGTCCTCGGCGGCACGAGCATCGCGGCGCCGCAATGGGCCGGCTTCCTCGCTTTGGTGGAAGAAGCCCGCGCCCGCGCCGGCAAGACGCCGCTCGGCTTCCTGAACCCGATCGTCTATGCGATGGGCTCGACCGACCAAGCGTCGGCGCTCCACCCGATCCTCTCGGGCCAAAACGGCCCGTACCAAGCCGGTCCGGGTTGGAACGCCGTCTGCGGCTGGGGCAGCCTCCACGCCGACATGATGCTCAATTACCTGACCAACCACTAGGACATTGATCTAACGCGCCGCGGCTGGGACCGAACTACTCCCAGTCGTCGGCGCGCTCTGCGGGCACGATGTAGACGCGTTGATGACTCCGCGTTTCTCGCCCGCTCAGCCAGTCGGCAGCGCACGCGCCACGAACCGCGACGTGCAGGTCCATGCCGACGATGTCGATCAGGAACGGCTCGGCGCCGCTGAACGTCGCGCCGTCTTTCAGACGGTCGTAGTCTTCCTGCGGCGTCACGATGACCACGATCTTGCGGCCGTAAGAGTCTTGGACGGTGTAGTGATCGACGACGCGGGCAACGCCGATGGTGCCGCTTTCGAAACTGTCGTCACCGGCAAAGGCGACGCCGGTCAAGGACAGAAATCCTAGCAAGAATAGGCCGAGGGTGAAGCGCCGAAGCATAGGTCATTCCTTCAAGTTGTTTAGCGGCAAGTTATTTAGCGGCTTTTTGTCATAGACGTTCATCAGTGCGCCGACGAAATAGGGAATGTCGCCGGCGTACCGTGGATCTTCGTTGATTTCGTAGATCTCGCGCAAAGCCTCGGTGACGATCGCGTGCACCTTGGCGAGACCCTCGCGGTTGACGGGCGCCGTGGCGTGGCCGATGCGCGCCGCCTCGGTGCCGAGCAGCGAGTGGTCGAAGTATTCGACGGAATGACGGATTTGGTCGAGGAGCAGGCTCGGGTCGGCGATCACCAGGCAGTCGCTCCGGTAGCGGACTTTGCCTGTGCGCAGATCTCGCTCGAGGACTTGGCTCTCGACCATTTCGTCTAGGGCTGCGACCCCGCGCTCGCCGCAAAGGCGTTGAATCGTCTCGACCGTGCTGCCGTTGGCGTTGATCGTCAGGTTCAGAATGAAGTTGTGCGGGCTGCGCCGGTAAAAGACCGCGAGCTCCTCGGCGTTCGGCTCGCCGCCTTCGGCCTTGCCCCAGTGCTTGGCGATGGTGCGGGCGATGCCCGGGAAATGGAGCTCGAGGAAGGCCAGCTTCTCCTTCGTCCCGAGCGTCGCGTCGAGGATCTTCAGCACCGGCTCGGCGGTCGGATTCCCCTCGCGCTGGGCGAAGCGACGCAAGGTGGTGTAGGCAACGCCGGAGACGCGCGCCAGGGTCGCGAGCGACCGCGATCGATGCCCGTCCAGGTATTTTTCTATGACCTTTTGCAGATCTTCGGAGAGATCAGCCGTCATCGCTGCCTCGAAATTTTCTGGAAGCCGTCTATTGCGCATACCACCCCGGAATCGGCGGCAGCAACGCACAATAATGCAGTTTTCGCGATGTTGGGAGATTTTTCTCCACGGTGGTCAGAGTGACGCGCCGCCTGTCACCACGATGGTATTTCACCATGGCGGTAATTGCCTGAAACCATGGCGGATAAAGTGAAACCCAAGGGGCTCAAGAGGTTGACGGCGCGGGCCAGGAAGTGAAAGATGCTTGGCAAGACCCCAGAAGCTCGGCGGTTGTGATCCAGCGGTTCGGTTTTTAAGGTCCTTCCTTGCTCCTTTGCTCGGAGCAGTCATACCCGTCCCCGACTCCGCCCCTGCCGTCCCCGGCACCAAAGACAGACCACGAAATCCCTGGATCACGACCGGCGAAGCGACCAAAGAGGGTCGCCCGCCGGGTTCATTCGTTGCGTACCGTTACTGCAGCTGCAGCCGGACGCGCCAGACGAGTTCTTCGTCGAGTGAGCAAAGCCCGCCCGAAACGCGATTGCCGAGGCGTTGGTTGTAAGAGTCGACGAGCGCCGCGCGTTGACCCATGCAGGCGTCGTACGACGCGAAGTGTTCCGCCGACTCGCGATCCGCGCCGTCCGTCAAATCGCGTTGGACGCTGATGACGTAGAAAGAGCCGATCATCGATTGACCGCAATAAAGCGCGATTGGCGCTTCGGATCTTTGGCGGGTCATGTTTTGCGCCAGCGTCAGCTGTTCCAAACACTGCGCGCGCGTGTCGACCAGCGCGTATTCCGGAGCGGACAAAGTGAAACGACTCACCGCGTAATAAAGGACATCCAAATCCATCATGCCGCCGCCCTGCTGGATCACGGCATAACGAACGTCGACGCCGCGCGCCGCGAGCGCCGTGGCGATACTAGTTTCAAAGCCCGTACGCGTGACGTCGAGCGGGCGGTCGAAGAGGATTGCCGCCGAATGAAACGGCGCCAGCGCCGCCGTGCCGAACGAGTCGATGCGCAAATCAAACGGCCGCTCGTCGCCGATTTCGACGGCGCGGCAATAGCCAACGACCGCCGCCAGGCCGGTCGCTTGCTCGAAGTGCGCGACTTCGGCGGCAAGCTTCTCTTCGCAAAGCGCGCGCGTCGCGAAGACGCCGTCTTGCGTGATGTGACCGTCGTCGACGGTCGACACGGGCTCGAGAAGGTCGGCCGCCTGGTACGTCACTTCGAAATTGAAGCCCTTGTCGGTGATGTCGGTACATTCCGAGCTTTCGGGATGTATACCCGTGACGCTCTCGAACTTCTGGCCGATTTCAGTCGCCACCGCGTGACAATCGCCCACGGCTGGGTAGTTGTTGATCCGGTAGTGAAAGGTGCCGGTGTCGGCATTTGCGGAAGTCGCCAGCAAAAGCGCCGCGGCCGTTGCGCCAAATAGTCTAAGACCAATCATGGGGTCTCCTTCAAAAAGGGTGTCTTGAGGCCAAGACTAGTCCCTCATGAAAGGGCCGGCAAGCGCTACTAGGCGCCCCCCCACCGAGGCGCCGAAGGGCGAGAAATTTCGCCTATATGGGCTTACTTGTAGAAGTCCTGGAAGGTCTTCTTGTCGGCATCCGAAAGCTTCGAGCCTTTGGGCATGGTGCCCGCGTTGACCGCGGAAAGCGCGGACTTATCGGCCTTCATGTTGGTCTCCGTGATCGTCTTGTAGTTCGGCGACCGGGTGCCGTCGTGGCACTTCGCCGTGGCGCAAGACTTGGCGACGAGCGTTTGCATCGCTGGGACTTTCCAAGTCGTCGACGTGCCGGTGCCGGTGCCAGTGCCGGTGCCAGTGCTCGTACTGGTATCGGTGCTGCTGCCGCCGCCGCCGCCGCCGCCCGAGCTACTCGAGCCGCCGCAAGCCGCGAGCGCCAACACTAGGAAGAGTCCGCCAAGAGAATGCTGCGCTACCTTCATCGGGCCGCCCTCGCAAGATTTTCGTGGATCGAATGTCCATTGTAGCAAATCACGTTTCAGAGCGGACTCTAGCCAATGTTTGGCTTGCCCCATTGAAGCCGGACCCGCCCGCCGAGGCCGACCGGCGTAGGCGGGTTATGGTTCTTTAAATCTTGCGACAATTGCCGCAAGTCTGACGATTTATGCGGGAAGATTTCCAGCGCTTGCGCGAAAGCGCCGTGATACAAAAGCTCTTCCAATCCCAAGGTTCGAAGGAGCAGCCGTGCGCCTCATTTCTTCCGCGGTCGCGGTCATCGTATTGACGGCTTGCGGAACTCGCAAGCTAGACGTGTCGGCCCAAGAAGCCTACCCGCCGACGTTCGAGGCCATCCGCCAGCGGATCCTCATCCCTCGCTGCAGCGTCTGCCACTCGAAGATCGTTTCCTACGCCGGGATCATGAACGACTTGGTCGTCGCCGGCGAACCGGAGAAGAGCAAACTGTTCGAGGAAATCAACTCAGGAGGAATGCCCAAGGACCGAGGCAAGCTTTCGGACGAGGAAATTTCCGCCGTAAAAACCTGGATCGTCAACGGGGCAAAACCATGAAATTGACACACTGGCGCAATTTTTCCGTCTTGGGCCTCGTCTTGGCGTCTTCGCTCGCTCGCGCCGAGGGCGAAGTCGCGTACAAAATCACCGCTGGCAGCGCCGGCTTCACCGCTGTCGGCAAACCCGGTTTCCTCCGCATCACGGGCGAGAACGGCGTGCCGACCGGCACAATCTCGATCGAACCTGGGAAACGCCTCGCCAGCTCCGACATTCACGTGCCGCTGGCGCCGCTCACCACCGGCATCGACATGCGCGATCATCACATGAAGGAAAAGTTTCTCCAGACCGAAAAGTTCCCGGAAGCGACCTTCAAAGCCAACGAGTTAGCTTTTCCCGGAGGCAAACTTCCGGAGAGCGCCGAGGTCCCGGGGACGTTCACCGTCCACGGCGTCAGCAAACCCGTCACCGCGACGGTAACGATCAAAGCCGTCGACAAAGGCTTTGATTGCGAAACGGACTTTGAAATCACAGTGTCAGATTTCGGCATGGACATTCCGTCGTTCGCTGGCGTGACCATGGCCGACAAGGTCAAGGTCCATGCGGCCTTCACGGCACTCTCGCCCGCCGCCGGAGGCAAGGGTTGAACATGCGCCACGGCATCCTTTTCCTTTTGCTGCCGCTTTCGGCGCTCTTTGCCGAGACCGCTTCCGCCTTTCCGGAGAACGTGCGCCACGGTTACGCGAGCTGCTCGACTTGCCACGTCAGCCCGACAGGCGGCGGCGTCCTGACCAAGTACGGCCGCGACGCCTCCGAGGATTTTCTGCCGACCTGGACCAACAAAGGCGAGAACGGCGCCTTGGAAGGCAAAGTTTCGTTGCCCGATATGCTGAGCCTGGGCGGCGACGTTCGCACGCTTTCTTACTCCCGAGACAACAAAGTGTACAAGGAGCAGGGCATCATCCCGATGCAGGCCGACGTCGAAGTGGCCGCGCGTCCGAGTCCCTTTTTCGCGGCGGTCGTATCCTTGGGAGCTTACGACAAGAACCCGCAAACGCAGCGTCACTATCTGATCGCCAACGTTGGGGACCACTTCTATGCGCGAGTCGGGCGCTTTTTCCCGGCCTTTGGCATTCAGACGCCCGAACATTCGACTTCAACTCGCCGCGGCTTGGGCTTCAACGAAAGCCAAGAGCGCGACACCGCGGAGGTCGGCGTCACCGGCGAGCTCGGCGAGGTCGTCCTCGACTATATCTTGAAGAATAGCGGCGAGATCTCGAACGAGGAGAAGGGCTTCGCCGCGCGCACCGCTTGGTACGCCGGAGGAAAAAGCCAACTGGGCGTCAGCCTCCTTTCCACCACGAGCACCGTGTTCAACCGCACGGCCTTCGGCGCCTTCGCGATCACCGGAATCACCAAGGACGTCTACGTGCTGGCGGAAGTAGACTCTGAGACGAAGAAGCCGGCGGAAGAAACCGACCCGACCCTCGAGCAGACGACGCGCGTCGTCAGTTACGACAAGTTGGGTTGGGAGGTCACCAAGGGCTTGCATGTGCTTGCGACGTACGACATGTCGGTGACGACTAAGGGCAACTACGACCCGCGCTACTGGTCGTCCGGCCCGGGGGTCCAGTGGTTTCCGCGACCGCACTTCGAAGTGCTCGGCCAAGCGCAGCGTCGCTACGACGAAGCGTTTTCCGACAAGCCCGGCTATCTCTACACCCTCATGGGTCACTACTACCTCTGAGCCTCCACGGCTGACGAGCAATGCCGGGCCTGGCTAAGTCTTGGGCAGTTTTTCCACACAAAATGCGCGTAGTTTTCAGTAGTTACGTTGCGCACGGATCTTGCTATCCAGAGCGCATCTGGAGACGAAAACATGCAGTCCAAGCTCTTTAGCCAGGTGTTCCTCGTCGGCCTTCTCGTCATTGCGAGCGCCTGTTCCAAGGCCGCCTCGACAGACGCCGCACCACCTTCGCCCGCCGTTGAAGAACAACCGAAGCCGGTGACGACTGACACGCCGAACCCGAACTTCGATCCCTCGGCCGCGCCTGCGGCCGTCGACAAGAAGCTCGACGCCAAGGTATCCGACCCCGATCAAATCGAAGAACGCCGCGTGACGCTCGTCTTCGACGCCACGAAACTTCGAGGCGCTGCCGGCGATACGCCCGTGGTCATTACCGTCGACCACAAGAAAATCACCGTGGATCAAGACTGCGCCAAGCCCCTCGAAGGCTCTCGCTTCGGCGGCGACTCCACGGACGAGGGCCCGTCGCTCTTGATCGACTTGAAAAGCCTGGGCGTTAAGCGCGAAGCTGGCGCCGAAGTCCTCGCTCCCGACTACGAGATCTCGGCCTCGTTCAGTTATACCTGCGGCAAACGCCCGCTGTCTTTCGTGATGCAGAACCTCGACACCGGTCACCAAGTGACGCTGGTCGTGACGGCGTATACGAAAGACACGTCGCTACTGGCGAAGGGACAAGTCTTCGTCGCGTTAAACAAGAAAGACGGCGAGCACGCCGAGACTTTCGACTATCCTTCGGCGGACTGATCCGCCGTCGCCAAGGCTACGGCGGACGCGGGAAGGACGTAGGGGCACACAGATTCGAACTGTGGACATCCAGCTTGTAAAGCTGGCGCTCTAACCAACTGAGCTATACCCCCGCGCGCACCGCGAGCCTTCTTTTCCCAAATACTCCGCGCCCCGTCAACCTCTCGCGGCCAGAGCCTCGATCTTTGGTTCAAAGGGCGGTCTCAAGATGCCTTTTTCCGTGATGATGCCGGCAATCAGCGAGGACGGCGTGACGTCGAAAGACGGGTTATAGACCGGCGCGTCCTTCGGCGTCATTTGCCGGCCGGCGGTGCGGCGGATTTCGTCGGGCGACCGCTCCTCGACCGGGATGTCCTTGCCTCCGGCGATGGCGAAGTCGAAGGTGCTGAGCGGCGCCGCAACGTAGAAGTCGACCTTATGGTGCTTGCACTGAACGGCGAGACCATAGGTGCCAATCTTGTTGGCGGTGTCGCCGTTCAAGGCGATGCGATCGGCGCCGACGATCACCCAGTCGATCAAATCCTGTTGCATCAAATACGCGGCGGCCGAGTCGGCGATGACTTTGTACGGAATGCCTTCGGCATGCAGCTCGTAGGCCGTCAAGCGCGAGCCTTGCAGGTACGGCCGCGTTTCGTCGGCGTAAACGATTTCGACGAGGTTTTTTTCGTGCAAGGCGCGAATGACACCCAGCGCCGTGCCGTAGCCGGCCGTCGCCAAGGCGCCAGCGTTGCAATGCGTCAAAATCCGGAGCTTGCGCCCTTCAGCCGCGGCGGCGCCGTGTTGGCCGATGGCGCGGCAGGTGGCTAAGTCGTCGGCGTGGAGTTCCTCGGCGAGGGCTTTGACCGCGCTCGCCACGTCTTTTCCTGGCAAGGCGTCGTTGAATCCGGCGCCGAGCGCGCGCATGCGGCCTAACGCGTAGAAGAGATTCACGGCGGTCGGGCGCGTTCGCGCCAAACGTTCGAGCGATGCGCCGAAAAGCGAGCGATAGGTTCCCCACGGCTCGCCGCGCTGAGCGGCGGACGCCGCGTCGAGCGCCATGCCAAAAGCCGCCGCGCAGCCGATCGCCGGAGCGCCGCGAATCACCATGTCCTCGATCGCCTTGGCCACCGACTCGACGTCCCGGCAGTCGACCCAAATCTCTTCCTGCGGAAGGACTCTTTGATCGATCATGCGCAGCTGGTCGCCGTTGAAAAGCATCGCCGAAAACATGGAATCATCCCTTCTTGCCGTACGAATAAGGGCCGTCCCGAACGGGGGGCAGCAATTATACCCAGGGGCAGGCTTGGCGCAAGGAAGCGATTCGCCAGTTCATTCTCATTCTTATCTTTGTGATTTCAACGGCTTCACGGTCCCGACGGGAGCGAAACCGGCTATACTGAAAGGACTCACCAACTCCAATCCTATTTCTCAAGTAGCCCGGGGGGACTATGAAAAGAATCACCTTGGCGTGCGCCTTGGCGGCGCTCGCTCCGCTGGGCGCCGCCGCTTCCGCGACCGAACTCCACGCGACTTATCACTTCGCGATCACGCCGGACGCGTGCATCGCCGAAGACACCGCGGTTGGTCGCTGCGTGCCGTGGGCGGGCGGTCTCGAATCGCTCCGCCACGAACTTCACCCCGTCGTGCCGGTGCGCGTAGCACGCCTCCTCTTGCCCCGAGGAGAAACGCTCGTCCTCGTCAAGTTCACGCCGGGTGCCGTGCACCGCTTTGACTTCGAGCCGGAGATCGCCAGCCGCCAACAACCTATCTCGCTATCCTATGACCCGCGGCCGAGCGTCGCAGCGTTCGCTGGCGGCGTTTACCCAGCGGCTTGGGTCGGTGAGCCTCGGGTGCGCGACCAGCGGGGCTTCCGCGTCGCAGAAGTGCCGCTCTACCCTCTTCGCATCCCGGGCGACGGCGCCGCCGATTACGTCGAGGACGGAGAGTTGACGTTGGTGACGCAGCCTTCCGAGCAGAAAAGCGAGCTGCTCCGCGGTCAAGCTCGCGATTTCGAGGAAGCGGCCGTCGGCGTCGACAACGCTCCGGCCGACCTTGCCCGCGACGCGTCGGCTGCCCAAGATAGCGAAGGCTATCTGATCATCGGTCCCTCGGCCCTGATCGGCACGGTCGCCAATTCGCCGCTTAAGCCTTTGATCGACGACAAGACGAGCCGTGGCCTAAGCGTGCAAATGGCCACGTTAGAGACCGTATCGCCGACGAATAATCCGACCGAGATCCGCGCCTTCATCAAGCAAAAGTACCTCGCCGACGGAATCGACTACGTACTCTTGGTTGGCGACAAGCAACGCCTGCCGTGGAAAGAACTAGTGGCCGGCACCGGCGACTCGTCCGAGCCGATCCCCTCCGACCAATACTACGCCTGCCTCGACGGCGACTTTACGGTTCCGTCCGCTTACGACTGGGGCGCCGAAGTGGCGGTCGGCCGCATCGGCGTGTCGACGCGAGCGCAAATTTCCGCTTGGGTGCAAAAGACCCTGGCTCTGCAGGCGGCGACCCGCGCCGGCAGGACGCGCGCGGCGCTGTCTTTCGGGGAGAAAATGGACGAGTCGACACTGGCCGGCTGGGCGCTCGACTATTTGATTTCCGGTCATGACGTGGCGCCGGCGTCGGTCGGCTTTCCCGCGGCGAGCACCGTCACCAAGCTCTACGACACGTTCACGCACGAGACGTCGGCGGCGGAGTTCCTCTCCGTCCTAAACGCAGGCGACTTCCAGGTCGTCAACCACTTGGGTCACGCCAACAGCACTTACGTCATGAAGCTGAACTCGACGAGCATCGGCAGCCTCCGCAACCGGCCGGCGTTCTTCTACAGCGAGGGCTGTTATCCGAACGATCCCGGCGTGAGCAACTGGACAATCAACGCCGTCTCCAACCCGCAATTCGGCCCAGCGGCGATGATCAGCAACACGCGCTACGGCTGGTACGAACCCGGCCACACGTCGGAAGGCACGTCGGCGATCCTCCACCGCAACTTCTGGTCGATGCGCTTTGCCCAGGGCATCCACCAAATCGGCAAGATGAACCACCGAGCAAAAGCCGCCGTGGTCGCGGCGGACCCGACGGCCTTGACGATTTACACGTCCTTGGAATCAAACTTGATCGGCGACCCGGAACTCGACCTCGGCATCTAGAAATGGGGTCAGGCACCTCCGGTAAGTCCCCGTGACGCCGCTTAATTTTCAGGACACCCTGGGTGTCCTGAAAATAAAACATGACGCGTCGAGGACTTACAGGAGGTGCCTGACCCCATTATTAGACGGCGACGTCGTCGTCGTCGAACGACATGTCGTCGCCGGTCTCTTCCACCTTGCTCTCGGTGTCGGGCTTCGGAGGCTGGCGTTTCATCGGCTTGGCGGTTTTGGCGCTTTCGAACCGCGAAACGCCGGTGGTCATGCTGACGGCGGCCTCGGAGTTGAGTTGGGAGACGCCGGATTTGACGTCGTCACCCATGTCTTTGCCGTTGGCGAAGTCGCGGTAGGAGCGACCCGAACGCATCGACCGCACGCCGACGATCACCAGCCCCAGGAGCGCGAGGACGCCGGCGCCGATGCCGATGGCGGCCATCGACTGGAAACGAGCCGGAGTCGCCGTCGCGAGCTGCACCGAAATCATCGAGTCCCAAGCTTCCGAGAGGAACTGGGCGGCGGCTTCGTTCTCGAAATGCTCGGCGACGTCGGTGAAGGTCATCAAATAGTGGCGCCCGGCGGACGACACGAGAATGTGGGCCTGCATGAGCGGGACGCCGTCCAACACGAACTCTGTGTAGAAAAGCAGGCCTTGGCGGCCGTCGGCCATTTCGATGACCATGTGGTTGCGTACACGGAAGTCTTCCAACGAAGCGGAAGCGACCGAGAACTTGCGGACGATGACTTCTTCGTACTCCTTGGCCGTAACCTCGTCGATGTAACGGGAACCGGCGAAGCTCGCCACCTGGATCGTGCGCTGGTATTTGATGCCCGCCTTATAAGGCACCTGCATCAACAGCGTCAAGCTCGGGTGGTGCGTGTAGACTTCCCACTTCGCGGGAGGCGTGATCGAAAAGTCGCCGCCCTTCAGCGGTATGCGCTTCGTGCCGTCGGCGATGAAGTCGTATTCGGTCTTGGTCTCGGCCGCCGCGGGCGCGTCGTCGGCGCGCGCCGGCCCGGGCAAAAAGCCGCAAGCCAAGGCGAGCAACGCGAGAAACTGCTTCAAGGAACTCTTCATGATGAACCTCTCTCTTACGCCGTGGGACGCCGGCTTTGGCCGGTGCCTTGGCGCCGTTCGATTTGCTCGTCGACGCTGAGCCTTCTCAGGTCCTCGAGGCGGTCGATCAGGGACATGTCGGTTTCGTAAACTCCGTAGCGGATGGGGTCGTCCTCGCCCACGTCATGGGCTTCGGCGTTTTCCGGATTGAAAGGTTGCATGGGCACGTTCATGCCGACGGGCAAGCGCGTGATCAGCTTCAGCGCGGTGTGAAACCGCGAGGTCGGGTGATGCATCGGGTCGGAGTCGACCGCGTAAACCGCGACGATCTTCCACTGCTCGAGCCCCTTCTTGTCCTTGCCACTGGAGGTCGCGAAGAAGCAGATGTCGCCCTTCTTCGGCTCCTTGCCCATCGGGCGGAGGAGTCGATTTACGGAGTTCTCGGAGCTGGCGAGGAGTTCGTTGCAACGGCGCGCCGACAGCGGAATGAGCCAGTTGCGGGTTTGACGCGGCAGTTCGATGGCCGGGTCCAGCTGATCGCCGCGCATTTCTTCCTCGACGTTGGCGAGCTCCAAGCTGACGTGGGTGGTTGGCAGGCCTTCGGCTTCGAGTAGGCTGACGGCGCGACGCAAGTAGACGGCGGCCTTTTCCGCATCGCCGAGTTTGGCGTTGCAGTGGCCGAGGAGCCCGACGATTTCAGGATCGGTGTCGCCGGCGATGCGCAGCGTTTCGTTCAAGACGCGACGGGCGCCCGGGTAATCGCCGTCTTCGAACTGGGCGTACGCTTGGTAGTAGCGGAAGTCGATGCTGTTCGGAAAGAGCTCGGTCAGACGCTCGGCCATGGTCGCGGCCGCGGCGTAGTAACCTTTGTCGATGCAGCGGTGGTATTCGAAGACCTGGGGCATCGGCGAACCGCGGTAGTGGCCTTTGATGAAGGAGAGGACTTCGTTGAGCGCCTCTTCGTCGGGATTGCCGACGAGACCGCGCGCCATCGATTGCCAGTGAAAGTAGTCGCCGACGGGAACCGTCGCGGTGCAAAGGGCCGGCGTCGTGGCGCGGCGGTCTTCCAGGCGGTGATTGACGATCTGAACGAGCTCCAAGCATTGCGGATTGTGGGTGTAGTCGAGCATCGATCGGGCGAGCAGGCTCGCGGCGCCGAATTCGTCGAGCTCCAAGTGGACCAGACCGCGGAGCGCCGCATAAGTCTCATGATCCGCCGGCTCGGCTTGGCCGCGCATGAACAGGTGTTCCACCATCGCGCGCAGCGCGACTTTTTCTTTGCGTTCCGCCAGGCATTCCACCCACAAGCGGTAAGAGGAAAAGCGATGGTCTCCGTCCGGATCCTCCGCCAACAGCCGGGACACCCTGTCGATCGCGCCAGACTGGTTGCCAGCCCAGTAGGCGGTCAACGCCTCGTGGTAGCCAGCCGGCATGCCTTCGGAGACGGCATGGGGGCCGGAGCCGTTGCTGATCGTGTGGAGGTGTTGGACGAGGCCTACGAGGTTCCCGGTCATGAAGCACTCCTCTAGGAAAGCGCGGGGTCTGAAGCGGTGAGTTCAGAGGAGGAGTCGGCGAGAAACCGTCCAAACTTTAGACGGGGGCGAGAGTTGAGATTTCATCAAAATGGAATTGAAAACGCGCAAAAAAAGAAAGAGCCCCAGGAGGACTCTTTCGAAGTCGTAAATTTAGGTGATGAGGCTGCGCTCGGCGTCAGCAGCGGCTTTTCAGCCCGCTTTACGCACCTTTTGCCGGGCAGGAGCGACCGGACGCTTGGCGGCGGCGACACCTTTTTTCGGCGCCGGCTCGGCCAGGGCCGATTCGATTTCCTCGGCGCGGTCGATCAACACTTCGCGGAGCTCGTTGTAGCAGCCTTCACAGATCGGTTGGTCGACGGCGGCCGTCTGCACTTCACTCCACAGGACGAGGACCGTCCACGCCTGCTCGCTGAATTCGCGGCGGCGGCTTTTCGTATCTTCCCCGCAGTTGCAGCAGGATTCCGCTACATGTTGCATAGATTGAGTTCCCCCGAGCCGTTCGATTTTGAACCTCACAACATCACCTCTAAGTTGGTCGTTCATACGGTCCGCGAAAACTTTGGCTTGCCTATCGGCAATTCCACGGGAAAACTTTAGCAATCCCAAAGGAATGCCGATTTCCCCAATGGGATCGGAAAGATCCCCGGTGGCCCGCTGGCGCCCCCGAAGCCTCGCTCCTTAGAATCCCGGCCCCGCTGCTAGTCAGCTTGGTCCGACACTCTCGAGAGTGAATGCTCACCAAAATTGTAACGTCTTTGCTCGCTCTCTATTTTCCATAAGCGACTTTCACAGTCAATGTTTTTCTGGCTGGGCGGCCAGCTTTTTTTCTAAAAAAACAAAGGTCTGCTTAATTTTTAGGCGAGAAAAGGCTAGTTGGCTTTGAGGTAGGGAACACCATCGAAGTAAAACTTCAGCACTTCTTGCTTAATATTATGGAATCGCAAACTTTCGCTGCGCACGGTGAGCAGAGGTTTCCATTCTTCGTTGGCTTTCGCGCGTGAACCATTTCGGTAGTGCATGAGACCTCTCAGATAACGCACTTCCGGATCGGTTTCGCTGTCCGCCTTCTCGAGGAACAGCTTCGCTTGGCGAACTTGTCCGCCTTTTAAATACGCGTGCGCCAAGACGCGGAGGTAACGCGCATCGCGTCTCTCATCGAGATCAATGGCGAGCTGCGCGTACTCGACGGCCTTCTCGAAGTTCTTGTTCTGCCAGATGTAGCAATCCGCCAACTCCAAGTAGGCCTTGGCTTTCCCGGCTTTCGACAGCGCCGGGAAGAGCAGCATTTGTTGGAACCAGACGCCGGCGGTCTCGAGCTGCCAGAGCTCTTTGAAAATGATGCCGAGCGACCAGTAAATGTTCGGGCTGTCGAAATTGGTGTTGAGCAGCTTCATGAAGTCGTACGTGGCGCGCGTCGCGTCGTGTTTGCACGCCGAGCGGACGAGAGCTTGGAGAGAGGCTTCGGAACCATTGGCGTAGAGGTAACGCAGCTTCCGGCGCGCGTAAACCAACTCGTAGGCGTGCTGGCCTTCCATGCGCTCGGTCGCTTGGTCGAACTCCGTCCAATCGATCTTGGCGTCGTCGGTGTTGTTCAAGGAATTGAGCACGGAGTCGACCTTTTTCAGGTCTTCTTCGATGGCGGAGAGGTGGATGAGGTTGATGACCTCTTGGACCAAATAAGAGACGTTCCAAGGATCGATCGCCAACACTTTCGCGAGCAAGGTCAGGGATTCGCGGTACTCGCGCTTGCGGGCGAAGTAGTTGGCCTTCAGCCAAAAGACTTCCGCCTGGCTTTCCGTCGCCAAACCTTCGTCGGCGGAAATCTTGCCGAGGATTTCCATGGCGCGGTCGGCGTCGCGGTATTGCATGATGAAGGCGGCGTATTTCAGCGCCGTCGGCCGATTCTTGCTGTCGAGCGCGTACATTGATTCGAAGTGTTTGGCGGCGCGGTCGGTGTTGCCGAGGCGCAGATAGACGTCGGCGATATGCCCTTGGACGTCGGCGTCGGAGCTGAACTTCGCCAGAAGGCTGTGCAGGAGCGCCAGGAGTTCGACCTTGTCGCCACCGGTGTCGACCAGTTGGCGGAGGCGCTCGCGGCCGATCAGATACTCTTCGACGTTTACGCCGGCGAGTTTCAAGTTGGAGACGAGCAGGCAGAAGCGGATGTCCGGATTCTCGGGGTGGAAATCGTAAGCTTCCTGAAAGAGCTCCTTGGCCAGCTGAAACTCACCAAGCGAAAG
>JAYWBY010000461.1:0-4224 GCA_043781115.1 Pseudomonadota bacterium | reverse complement strand
TATTTGGGACGTCCGTACCTCTTTTTTGGACCAAGAAGGCCAACGACTTTCCTAGCAACGCCGTTGATGCCGAGGAGGACCCCGAAGATTTCCCGTATATAAGCGGCGGATTTCGGACCAACTATCAGGTCCTTCGAACCTACATTGAAGTACGATTTTGAAGGCAATCAAGATAAAAATTGCGTTGCTGCTCGCCTGCGGCCTAGAGGCTCTCTCTCAGCCAGCCAAGGCGGAGGTGATGATTGCTATAATCGAGGGCTATAACTTAGGAACTCTGAGCCGGACAGTGGACGAAGATTTTTCCGCGTATTCGACGCAAGGACAACTGGGATTCAAATTCTTCGATTTTAACGTCCACGGATTTTTCCAACACATGGACTTAGGCTATAAATTTAACGGCGACGCTTACGATGGCCAGTACAGCCTCGTGGGGGTGGGACTTGCCTACAGCAAGGCCAGCGGCAAGTTCGGCAGAGCCACGCTAATTGTCCAACGACCGATGTCAGCTTCCTTTACGACTTTGACGGAGTCCGCAGGAACAGTGCATACGAAGGATTATAAGTACTCCGAGCTAACGACCCTCCAAGGAGGGGAGGCGCTACAGGTCTTCGGCGGTTTTGAGTTGCGTAAATTGGGCTCTGGCTCGGCCAAGACTGGGGAAAATTTATACTTGGGCATCTTCTTGGGATATCTCAAACAATCGTTTGCAACGCAGACGACTCGAATCAAAACGAATAACTCCGAGCTGGCGCCACCGTCGCCCGGAACCCACCCCGTCAATTACTCGTTAATTCTCAAGAGCCTTAATTTTTCGGTAAATTACGATATGTAGCGGCGCCTTTACGGCGTCGATCGGGTCAGCGTCGAGCCGTCTTGAAACAGGTAAGCGACGCTGACCGTAGGCACATTGGGCTGGCACAAGAATGCGGCTTGGTACGCCACGTTCGCGTAGGTTTCCGCGCATCCGGAAATCGTCACAGTCGCGGTGTCAGAAATATTGCTGACGACTACATTCTTAAACGGCGCGCCAGCGTCCACCAGCGTGATGGTCGGCTTTAAAAAAACCGCGGTGGTTATTAGGTATGATTCCACGCCCTTCGCGTCTTTGTATTGGGCAAAAACGCGCCTACGTCCGCTTGCAGTCGGATTGAAGGTGACGGCGATCCCTGTCTGATAGGCTATCCAAGCATTGGTATTTGGCCCGGATACGTCGCCAGTGATCTTCAACTGTAGCGGTTCTTGGTCGGCAAAGTGGTCAAAAAAGACGTCTAGCGTCACATTTTCCGTGTCACTCCAGTACGGATGACCGACGACGTCGATTCTCTCACTGGCAAAATTAGGATCCAAGGTTACCACTAAATCCTTTGCCAAACAGGTATTGCCCGCGATGTCGTTGATAAAGACGACGAGATTTTTCTTGCCCGGATTAGGACTTACGTAAACGAAAACGATCTCGCCATCGGCGAAGACTCGCTGGTCGACCACCGATCGCACGTCGCCCGTCACCGAATAGGTAGTCTGATAGGGGTCCTTTACGGCCATCTTAATGCTTACTTTGTTGTTGCCGATGGTAGGGGTTAGAAGCTCGGCGTCACACCCTGACGGCGGCGTCTGCTTAAGAATAATTTCCGCGGGGCTTGCCAGGGCACTTTCTGTGCCGAATATATTGCGAAACTTGCCGTTAACTACTTTTGGTCCGTCACCGGGCGTCAGCGAGATGCGCGCTGCTTTGTCAGTGAGCTTTAGTTCGTCCCAATACCCGCCGTCGACGACCTCTGATTTTCCAGCGCTGCTGACATCGCCCTGAATCCAGATTCCCGTGGTGTTCGGCGTCCTGCTGTCGGAGATGAGCAGGTTGTTTGCTAAGGAATTTGTTGCTGGCCGGTCGAAGGAGATGATTGGCACGTCCGGAATCTCGGTACTGTACTCCCATGTCAGAATTTCAAATATGTAGGGCTGGCCTGAGGCCTTTTGAACCTTAAAATCAGCGAAATGCACGCCCTCGCTGGCATAGGAAAGCGAGATGGTCTGGGAAGCGAGGGGGAGCAACTTGTCTTGTTCAATGTTGGAATATGCAGATTCGCTATACAGCGAAAAACTATAGCGGTCGTCGCTGCCACCGAGGACGTCAAGGGTGAGGGTGTCTGTCGTCTGGCCGGTGTATTGCCGGCTGAGGCTATAGGACATCGTCAGAGCTTCCTCCGAAGATGGCTTTGACTCGCCGCAGCCTTGGAAGGCGGCAACGTAGCAGCAGAGGAATAGGATGGACCAATCCTTAATAATGAAATGATCCCTTCAATAAAAAAGAGGGAAAGATGGATCCTTGCTTCTATCGTCAACGATTGGCTTTCTTTTGATGACCATTTTTAGCCATAAATTGAGCGGTAGCCAAGCGGTCCCTAAACTCGTGGCTCTTACTCCTAACCCCGGCCAATTGGCCGTCGCTAATCGCCAAATGTGGCGATAAAAGTCTTTAATTACATGTACTTGAATTTATACTCGCCTCTTCCCCTTTAGTTTTTTGGCAATCCTCCGAGGTTGGTTCTTGAAGCTATTAATTGTCAGGCATTGGCCGGCAGCCACATCGGCCGACACCCATAAACCAGCAAGTGAACCGTTAAACTTGGGGAAACCATGAAGCTCATCAATGCATTGTCTCTGTTAGCCAGCCTTTCCCTGGTTCCTTATGGGTGCCGCAAAGAGCCTGATCAAAAAAGCTACGATGACGAGAGCAAGAAGACGACGGTCCAAAGCGTCGGCGGCGGTGCGTCGAGTTCCTCGAAGAACCTGATTACGATCCCTATCTCAGTCGACTACGGGGCGTTCGGGCTGTTAGGAACTGCGGCGACGGCATATTCCGTCAGCCTGGCCTCGTGCCTCTCTGGATACACCGGCTCGGTAACGGAGGCTAACCTCGACGGCGTCGAAGTCTATAAAGACGACCGCAGCTGCCTCGCGAAGCTCACGGCTTTTACTTCGGGCGGCATCGTCTATAACGCCACCAACGCCGGCGCCACGAACTTTACTACTTGGCTGGCGAACGACACGGCTCTCTTCGCGAGCGCCGCCGGAGCGAAAATCCGCGTCAAGGTCATTTCGCAACTGGCTTCTCCCATCACCGGAACCGAAGCCGTTGTTTACAATTTTTCGGAATTGCTTGACGCGACCGGCGACTACGTCTTTTCCGAGGCGGCAGTCAGTGACCCCCATTCAATCACCGTCGAAAGCCAAGAGGCCCCGCATTTCAACGTAATCGCCGCGACCTATACAGGTATGGATAACGTCACGGGCGCCGCGGAAATGACCTTTAAGCTGGAATGCGTCAACGATCCGACCCTCGCCGTGCCGACATCGGTGGCCATGACCGCGGGTTCCGGCGCCAACACGTTATGCAGTGCGAACGACCTGAACGCCGTGACCTATAAATTGGTCAAAGACACGTACGCCTCCGTCCTGACGATCTCCCAGGCTGAAACCATTTTCGCCACTGCTGGCACATCGGTGACGATCCCCACGGATCAATATTCGACTGACGCTACTCACCAAGGATTTCTTACGTCGGTCCTTGCGGGGCCGGGTCCCCTTGGTACCGCGGGTAACGAAAATATGATTCTGATCGTCAAGGCAGGCTTGTCGTTCACCTACTACAACATCGACATCACGACGATCGTCCAATAAGTGCGCGGAAGAATCTTTAGCAGGGACCTTGGCCTGGAATGCCTCCTTATGGTGGCAGTCTGGGCCGGTGTCATTTTCACGGCTTGTAGTCCTGCCGCGAACAAAGGCGCTGGCGACGACTCGCCCCAGGACGAACGAGGTTCGGTCTCCATTGTCGGTGGCGGCAATTCCTCGGCGACAGGCTTGACCAAAATCCCGGTTTCGTTTGGCGAAACCCCCGGCCAGTCGTTTTCACTTTTCGACACGGCATCAGCGTACGCCATTCAACTCACCAATTGCTTGTCAGGCTATACGGCGACGGTGACCGAGGCGAATCTCGATGGCCTCGAGGTTTATGCACATGATCGAAGCTGTTTGGCGAAGCTGACGCATTTCACGCTGAACGGCAAAGTTTATTATCCGACCGTGGCAGATCCTTTTGCGACCTGGCAGCGGAGCGATATCGCACGCTTTGATGAGGCCGGCGAGCCTGGCATCGCGCCACTTTATGTCATTGTCATCTCGACTTTAAGCAATCCGGTTGTCGCAACCGATGTGATTAAGTAC
>JAYWBY010000460.1:0-4231 GCA_043781115.1 Pseudomonadota bacterium | reverse complement strand
TTGGGCTGGCTTCTTGACGATGTCCTCGTAAGAAACCGGCTTGCCGCCGACGTCGGGCTTCGGCTCCATCGACACGTCGAGGTCGTCACCTTGTTCGTTGACGTTAGAAGCGCAACCGCTTCCCAGCCAAGCGGCGGCCAGCAGGACGGTCCAACTCGAGCAGGCGAATTTGCGTGCCTTGTTCATGTTACAGACTCCAGCTGAGCGGCATGTTTTCTTGGACGGACGCCGGCATGATGTCTTTGTGGCGCGCCTCCGGGTTCTCCGAAACTTCCCCGGTGATCCGAAGAGACGACTTCTTCACCCACTCGTTGTCCTTGAAGCGACCTGGGTCCTTGCGGGCGGCGAGGACGTTGGTGCTGTGATACTTCTTCGCCAAGGCCTGGAGCCGGTCGATGGTCGCTTGGTAGCGGTTCTGCGACTTGGTCGTCACCTGCTCGTTCGAGCGCGTCGGGACCGACGCGATTTCGTCGGCGAAGCCTTCCGCTGCCGTCGCCAAACGGTAACGAGCCTCCGACGAGAATTGTGGGTCGCCGCTCGCCGCCGCCTTGTCGTAGGACTGCACGAGTTCGCCAAAGTATTTCGACTTCTGGGCGACGTTCGCCGATTCGCTGCCCGCGCGGTCTTTGATGCGAAAGTCCTCGAACTTGCGGCGCGCCTCTTCACCCAAGAGGAAGTTGACCTCGCCTGAGATCGAAGCGAACTCTTCGGGATTGAGCTTGCCGCGACTCTTCTCGATCTGTTTGCCCAAAATCTCGATTTCGTCCATGGCTTCGCGTTCGGAGCCGGTGTTGTAGGTCATGCGCGCGACCAAGAGCTGCGAACGCATGCGCTCGGCTAGGCTCTTGCTTGAACGCAGGCGCTTTCTGGCCAGACTTAAGGCGCGCGTCGCGTTGCCGTCCTTGTTGAGGTATTCGGCGGCACGCGCGTAATTCGCGAGCCTCAGGGCCTCGGTCGGGGCGCGCTCGGCCTGCGCCGCGGCGGCGCGGGCCGCGAGGTCGAAGTCGCCTTCGGCGATCGCCAGCTTCTCGGCCCGAGCGAGGCTCGTTTGCGCGCGCGAATGCTTCGGATACTTGTCGCCCAAGTCGAGATACTTCTCGGCGGCGTCGTGCAGACGCAGCTGGTATTCGTGGGCCCGAGCCAGGAGATAGGTCATGTCGGCACGGTTTTTCAGGAGGCCAGCTTTGAAGTAATTCTCCGCGGCTCTTTGGGCTTTCGCCCAGTCGCCGGCGATCGCCAGCATGTACGAACCGTCGCGAAAGATGCGGTCGCGGTCCGGGATGTCCGGGAACTCGTCGGCAATCTGCGTCAGGAGCATGCCGGCTTCGAGGACCTTGCCGGTGTTGTTGAGACGCTTGCCTTCGTCGAGTGCCGCGGCCGAGAGGACGCCGCGCAGTTCCGTGCCGAGGTTCAACCCCAGCGCGGCCCAGTCCTCGAGCTTCAGGAACCGGCGCGCCAAATCGACGACGTCGCCGGAGGAGCCGGTCTTCATGCTGGCGAAGACGAGGCCGCGCACGGCGATGCCGCGCTGCGCCGGGCTCGGCTGGGACACCAGGGCCCTCTGCCAATACTTCGCGGCGTTGTCGTAGCGGTCCATATCGCGGTTGGCGCTGGCGCCGACCAAGAGAAGGTCTACTGAGCGCGCTTGCGCCGGGAACCGGGCCGCGAATTCGTCAATGCTCTTCTCGAGTTCGCCCAACACCTTGCCAGCCTCGACGTCCTTCAGCGGGTCTTCCGCCTTCTCGCTAGCTTTGGCGAAGGCGTCACGCCACCGTTTCTCGTTGGTCAAGACCAATTGATAGGCGGCGATCTGGAGAGTCTCGGGATCGACTTTGTAGTCTTTCTTCAGAGCCTCGTACATCTTCGCGGCTTCGTCGTGGTTGCCCGCGAAGTATTGGCAGTGTGCGCGGCGGAGGCGCCATTCGTTTGACTGAGCGGCGTTTGCCGAGTGGTCGAGGAGGATGTCGTAGAAGGATCCGGCGGTCGTGAAGGCCTTAGGATTGCCGGAAGCGAGGCCCAAATCATAATGCGCCGAAGCAACCGCTTCCGCCGCGCGCGTGGCCTCTTCTTCCATCTTTTTGGTCGTCACCATGTCGTCTTTGTGGCGAGCCCGCCAGAGGCTTTGGGCCGGGAGGAGCAGCGCTAATTTCTCGAGGGTCGCCGTGCCCTTTTGGGGTTTGCCGAATTTGTTCCACGAGTCGGCCGTGACAGCCAAGATTTCCGGGGCCTCTTTGGCGAGCGGCAGCTCGTCGATCAGAAATTCGCCGAGCTCAGTGGCTTGGTTGTGGATGTTGTTGCCGTTGAACTTCTTGATCGTCCGCAAGCCGACGGCGGCGGCGAAGGTCGTCAGTTCCTTCCGCTTCAATACGTCCTTGGCTTTTGGCACTGAATTGTTTTCGTAGAGCGAATCGCCCATCAAATCGACGGCGTCTTGTTGAATCTTGTCGCGTTGCTCGACCGTCTTGGTGCGCCTACCCGGCTGAAGCAACTCAGCGGTTGCCTGCACGACGACGTTGAGCTCGGTGGCGCGGTAAGCCGCCCAGGCGAGCCGATAGTTAATGCGAATTTTTTCATACTCAGGGTCTTGGGCATTGACGTCCGGCAAGAGCTCGAGGGCCTTTTGGTAAGAACGCATGGCGTCGCCAGCGCGCTCTCTCTGGAACAAATGGTCGCCTGCCGCGACACGGGCATGAACGCCGTAAATCGTAGAGCGGGCGGTCGAAGCGAGAGCTTGCCAAGCGGCGAGAGCATCGTCGTTGCGTTCCATCGACTCCAAGACGACGGCGCGCAGGTAAAGCGTCTGTTCCCTGTAGGCAAAGCCCGGGTAATTCCGGTCCAAATCGCCGAGCATCGCCAGAGCCTCGCTCTTAGCGAAAGTTCCTGAATTCGAATCCCCCTTAGAGAGTTGGTCGCCGATCATGCTCAAGATTTGCGCCAGATTCAGCATGACGTAAGGACGGTTCTCGGCCGTGGCATGTTCTTCGAGGTGCTTCCGATACTTGGCCGCCGACTTCTGCAGCGTTGCCAATTGCTCGGCGGAGAGCTTAGCCTGCTCCTTCTGGTAGTTCTTCTTTACCTCGTCCCAAGACTTTTTGAACTCTTTCTGACCCTCGCCGAGGACCTGGCCTTCGTACTGCTCGAAGGAGTTCCAATACTCTTTGAAGGCGTCGAACGCCTTGGCGTCGGCCTGTTCCGGCGGAATGTCCAAGGCCGTCGCCCGAGCCGTCGGCGAGAACGCGAGGAGCGCCACTAGGAGCGAGAGAAATGCGGTCATTTGGGCCATTGCCAAAGAACTCCTTGCTGGAGATCGGTCAAATTGTCTTTGAGGATCTGTTGTTCGAGGTTGAACTTGTCGTTGAGCTTGCGGTCGTCGTCGAGTTTGCTCTGATAAGTCAGCCACTCGATGTCGGCACGCCACTTCTGGTGACGGGCGAAGCGCAAGTCGATCGCCTGTTCGTACTGCGCGAGGATGAAGTGGAGCGCCTGGCCGAGCTGGCCTTCGAGGTTCGCCGTCAATTCGTGGAGTTTGTCGTTCAACTCATCGTAGCGATGTTGTTCTAGGTCGAGCTCGCCGAGGGTGCCCTTCAATCCATGCGCGACCTCTTTGTCGAGCGAGTCGATTTGGGCGAAGACTTCGCCGGCAAGGAACTCCCACTGCTTCCAGGCCGCGGACGCGTCCTCGGCGTTGAGGCGTTGAGCCGTGTTCGTCGCACGGTCGCGAACCTTGGCGATCGTCGCCGCCTCTTCATGTAGCGCCGTGGCGTATTGGGCCAAGAATTTGCGGGCCGAACGGTGCGGGCTCTGGGCTAGGAGGTCCTCGACCCGCGAGGTGCGGAGAAGCTCCACGGTCCGACCAATCGTTTCGTCGAGCTTTTTGGTCTTGGTTTCCAGTTCGGCGACGCGCGCCTGGCGCATCGTCAGCTCCTTCTGATTTTTCGTCGAGTTAAGTAAGTAGCGGGCAGCGACCAATTCGGCCTCGCTCTTCTTTAGATGACCGTAGGCCGTAGCGACCCCTTGGCTCAGCTCCAAATAGCGCGCATAGCTCGCCATGAAGGGCAGCTTCCGGTGACTGTCGGCTGCCATCGTCAAGAGCTTCGTCCGACGTGTTTGGGAGGCTTCGAGCTTCTGGCGGTCTGCTGGATCGAAGCGGTCGCTGTAGAGATTTCGTTCCGCCGCGGCGAGGCGGTGGCCCACCTTCAAGACGTCGTCGCCAAGAAGCGCGAGTTGCTCC
>JAYWBY010000459.1:0-11477 GCA_043781115.1 Pseudomonadota bacterium | reverse complement strand
CGATGCTGCCCGATCCACAGGAGCCGCTTGCAATGAGCGTCGATCTGGTAGACGAGCGTCAAGTATTCGTGGCCGCGCTGCCACATGATTTCGTCGACTCCGATGGAGGTGATGCCGGAAAGATCGACGCGAGCGCGGCCCCAGTCGACGGCGGCCTCGACGGCGCGGAACACCGTATCCCAGCTCGTTTGGAATGCTTCGGCGGTGTCCTTCCAAGACAGGCGCTTGGCCCACGCGGCGAGGAACCAGCCGAAGCTCTTGGTGATGCGCTTCTTGCCGTCGGCCCAGGGAACCATCTCGACGGTAACACCACACGGCTTACAATCGATGCGGCGCATGGCGTAGATGAAGAAGACGAGAATGCCCCAGAGCGGAACGAACTGAAATCGCCGCGCCTTCATGGTGTCGTATGTCCGCGAACGTTTGCCGCAGCCAGCACAGTAGCCCTGGCTGCCTCGACGTGGGCGCACGTCGATGAGCAACGTCTTGTCGCTTGCTGCGGCGTCCCAGGTGACGCCGTCATAGACAAAGCCCTTGTGTTTTTCGATGGAATTGAGGATAGCCTTGAGCTGCATGCCGGCTCCGCGTCGAGATTGCTGATGTGTAGCAACTTCGTAATCGCAGATTCGGGCGCCGGCTGCACCTCATACCTCACCAAACCCTTTGAAATCACATAGCCCTCTGCCGCGTCCGACGCGGCAGAGGGCTATCAAGCGGCATCGGCGCTCGCGGCTCCACCGTCATCCCGCCCGCGCGATAGCCTCCCGGCTATCCATACATTTGGCGGAAGAGCCAGTTTTATTAACTCCGGCCGTTCCTGTTTCAGAGATTCTTTTCTTCTTTGAAATGCATGATGAAAAAAAGGCGGCCCGGAAGCCGCCTTTTAAGCTTATTCTAGAGCCTCAGTGAGGCGTGAAACACGGCCGGTCAGTCGACTCGATCTCGCCCGTATTACAAATGTTGTGGAGGTAGAGGATCGAATCCATCTCCTCTTCCAGAGCGGTGCCGAGGCGGTCCCAAGCGCGTTCCGACTTGGCGAGGCCGGTGGTGCCGATGCTTGTTTCGTCGAACCACATCGAATTGAAGTTTATCGGCTTTCCTTCGTTCAGGGAGTCCGTGTTGAACCAGTTGTCCTTGTGGACGCGGAAGACGTACATGAAGTGCTTGTGGGCGTCGGCTTCCGGGTTGTTGCTCGGCACCGTGTAGCCCGGCGAGACAAAGGCGTCGGAGCGGCTGAGCTCGTAGCTCGAGGCGACGAACGGCGAGTAAGCTTGAGTGCGGTCGCGCTTTTGGCTCATCTTGTCGTCGTAACCAGAAGCGTACCAGTCGGTGTGGCGGTCGACGGCGTTGCTGAGGCGGGTGTAAGCGAGCTCTTTGGCGTCCACGCCGGCGTTGTCGGCGGGAACGAGGGTTTCGAAGCCCATGGCTTGCGCGGCCCACTGATCTTGCCAGCCCGCGACGAACAGACCGTTTTGGCCGGCGACGAGGTAGTCAAAGGGACGCAGACGCGGGCCGTGCGCCCACTCGGGGATGATGTTCACCTGCTCAGCGGTGTTGGAGAAGACGCCGTTCTGTTGGTTGTCGTGGAGGATCCAGGCGCCGAGGCCGGCGCGGGCGGCCGACCAGCGGCTTAAGAACGGGTGCGCGAAGTAGTCGGCGCAGTCTTTGTCTTGGAGCAGCAACTTCTGCTGAATGCCGCCGGGGAACGTCTTCGGCGTCGGGCGCACGTGCGTCGTGTCCTGACACTGCAAGGCAACGCTGATGGCATGCCAGATCATGCCGTTCGACTCCGGCGAGTTCGGTTTGATGTTCGAGTCACCGCGGAAGTCGTAGTAGTCGTTCAAGTCTTCCGGGGCGCAGTTGGCTTTGAAGGTGTTGTAACCGGTGTTGAAAGCTTCCAGCGTGTCGAAGGCTTTGCCCTCGTCGACGTACTCGGAGAAGATGAATTTGGTTTCGCAGACCGACATCGCCGGCACGGGCTTATCGACCCCGGTGCGTTTGCCGAAGTCGTAGGAGCCTTGCATTGCACCTTGTTTCGCCGAATAAAAGGCGTCGGAGAAGCGGATGAACGGCACGTAGGCGGCGGCGGTCAGCTGCGGCCAAACGTCTTTGGTCGGGTCGATCTGGCCTTGGGCTTCGGGCTTCAGGAAGTTGGTGTGGTTGATCCAGCGGATCTTGGCTTCGACCATCGTCGGGCGGTCGCGGAACTCGCCGCAGAGGTAGGTCAAGAAGGTGTGGGCGTTGTCGGAAACACCTTCGGGTTTGGCGACCGGCGTCGCTTTGTAGTGCGCCGCGATCTGGCCGTAGATCGAGTAGCTGTAGTCACGGAAGCGCGTCAGCATTTCGCTAGCCGATTTGACTTCCGGCGTGGCGTAATTCGGGCCGGGGATCGATGCGGCGTCGTTTTGCGTGCCGACGCAATACTTGTTCCACAGGGTGTCGATGCTTTCGGTCTCGCCCGGAATCGGCGGGCCAGGGTAAGGCGTCGTGGCAAAGTCGCCACCGGCCGCCGGGGCCACGTCGTCTTTCACCGCCGATGTCGAGTTGCCAGGGGTTTTGCAGGCGGAGAGGGCAAGGAGAAGCAAGGCTGTTTGACGACCCGTAAGAAGCATTTCAAGCGTCCTTTCGCGGCAAAAAGACTTGACCGGTTCGTGACCGGAGTCCGTTTCGTGCGCCCATATTTTAGATCGGAAAAGGTGACCCATTATAGCATGAGGATCCGCTCATCTGGCTACCCCAGATTGCGTAAATTGGTGAGTTACCAAGTCCTTACGCGTCCCAGTCGCGCTCGGCGAATTTGAGGCCGGTGATCTCGAGTTCGATCTCGCCGGCGGGGACTTGAATGACCACGACGTCGCCGACCTTCTTGCCGAGCAATGCCTTGGCCACCGGGGCTTTGAAGGAGATCGCCTCGGGTATGTGGTCGGACTCGCCCTCGCCGACGATCGTGTAACGCTTGTCCTTGCCTTGTTGGTCGAGGACGAGGACGGTCGAGCCGAAGCAAACTTTGGCGCCAACGAGTTTTTCGGGGTCGACGAGCCGGACATTTTTTAGCAGTCCGCCGAGGTAGCGGAGCCGCTTGTCGAGTTCGCGCAGGCGTTTTTTCCCGTAAATGTATTCGGCGTTCTCGGAACGGTCGCCCTCGGCCGCAGCCGTGGCGATGCCTTGGACGACTTTCGGGCGCTCGACGAGCATCAATTCGTCGTGCTCCTTCGCCAAAAGCTCGAAGCCGCGGCGCGTCATAAGCTGCTTTTCCGGGTCTTTGGCCTTGGGCTTCAGCAAAGCATCAAACCTTCAGGAAGCGCCGGGCCTTGTCCGGGACCTTCGGGTAACTGAAGAGGCCTTCGCGGATGTAGGAAGGCGACATGACGACGTCGTTGAACTGAGCGAGGAAATCTTCTTTCGTGATTTCGAAATCGCCCGTCCCCTCGACGGTGACCTTGAATGACTGTTTCGGAGCGAGCGGCTCGATTTTGTGGCGATAGAACGTCAGCTTCGGGGCGCTCCACGATGCTGCCAAACCGCGGCGGGGCATGGCCATCGGGGCCTTCTTCGCCGACGGCGTGCGCGGACGCGAGGGTGGCGCGACGGTGACCGTCGGTGGGCGCGGCGGCTCTTTCGGACGGAGCGCCGCTTGGGCCGCGAGCGTGGCTTGGCGCTCGAGGTGAACGGCGAACGCCGTCATTTGTTCCGGACTGAATTCTTTCGCGGCTTGGTCGGCGGGAACCGTCAGCGGATCCTCGTCGAACAAGAGGTCCGGCAGAATCAAAGTCTCGCCCGCCGGATTGATGACCTTGTAACGCGCCTCGATGGTGTCATCGATCAGGATGAACAGCTTTTGGTTCTTGCGGTTGCGGACCGCTTCGATGGGCGTTTGTTGCGTCATGGGGGCTCCATCTAAGAGCCAACGGCCCGAAAACGCAAGAGCTTGTTGAAAAAGAAGGACGTCGCTTGACTTTCCATACAAATGTATGGCTACATTCTTTGCTAGATCCTCAGCCAAACGATTCAGTGTAGAAAAGTCCGCCACCGGCCGCCACCAACTGAACGGAATCTCACCATGAAGCGCCAAACGCCTCAGGCTTTCAAAGCCAAGCCCCTCAGTTTCGCCTCGCACCGCGAGTTCGACCACATCATCGTGACCGGGGCCTGCGAGCATAACCTCAAGAACGTCAGCGTCGAGATCCCGAAGAAGTGCCTGGTCGTCTTCACCGGCGTTTCTGGGTCAGGCAAGTCGAGCCTGGCCTTCGACACCATTTTCGCGGAAGGCCAGCGCCGCTACATCGAGTCGCTCTCGTCGTACGCTCGCCAATTCCTCGGCCAAATGGAGAAGCCCAAGTTTGAGACCATCCGGGGTCTCTCGCCGACGATCTCAATCGAACAAAAGTCGGCGAGCAAGAACCCGCGCTCGACCGTCGGCACTATCACCGAGATTTACGACTACTTGCGAGTCCTTTATGCGCGCATCGGGGTACAGTTTTGCCACAAATGCGGCAAGAAGGTCGGCAAGGGCGACGCCGCCAGCATGGTCTCCCAAATCATGGAAATGCCGGAATCGACGAAGATTCTGCTGCTGGCCCCGATCGTCGAGAATAGGAAGGGCGAGCACAAGGAGCTCTTCGCCGATCTCAGGAAAGAGGGCTTCACGCGCCTTCGGATCGACGGCGTCGTGCGCGAGCTCGAGGACGTCCAGACCCTCGCCAAGCACAAGAAACACAACATCGAGGTGGTCGTCGACCGGCTCGTCCTAAAACGCACCAAGGAATTCCAAAAGCGCCTGACCGACTCCGTCGAGACGGCGCTGAAGCGCGGCAACGCCCACTTGGTCGTCCATGTTGAGGGCCGCGAGGACTTGAAGATGAGCGAAGCCCGCTCGTGCTGCGGCTTCGCCTTCCCCGAGCTCGACCCCCCGATCTTTTCCTTCAACGCCCCGCTCGGCATGTGCGGGTCCTGCAACGGCTTGGGGTCGGTTCTGCTCATGGACGAAAGCAAGATCGTCCCCGACAAGGACCTGAGCATTCGCGCCGGCGCCATCCTGCCGTGGAAGAACCTCTTCCAAGACGGCGAGGAGCGCGACGGCTCGTGGGGCATCGAACGCCTGAAAGCCCTGGAAAAGGCCTATGGCCTGGACCTCGATCAGCCCTACGCCAAGCTGCCGAAGAAGCATCGCGACATCCTGATGCGCGGCACCGGAGGCAAGGAAATCACCGTCAAATGGGCGGGCCGGCGTTCCAAGGGCCAATACACCTTCGCCTACGAAGGCTTGATGGCCGGCCTGATGCGCCGCTACCAACAGACGCAGTCGGAAGAGATGAAGCTTTGGTACTCAAAGTTCATGTCGACCAAGCGCTGCGAAGAGTGCGACGGCAAACGCCTGAAGCCCGAAGTGCTGGCGGTCAAAATCGCCGGCCAAAACATCATGGAGCTGACCCATCGGACGATTGGCGAGACCGACGTCTTTTTCACCGATTTGAAGCTTCAGGGCAACGACGAGGTCATCGGCCGCGAGCTCTTGAAGGAAATCCGCGCTCGCCTGGGCTTCCTCGTCAACGTCGGCCTCGACTATCTGACGCTCGACCGGAAGGGGCCGACGCTTTCGGGCGGCGAGGCGCAGCGGATTCGCTTGGCGTCGCAGATCGGCTCCGAGCTGACCGGCGTTCTCTACATCCTGGACGAGCCGTCGATCGGCCTGCACCAACGGGACAACCAAAAGCTGCTGAATACGCTTTGCCATTTGCGCGACATCGGCAACACGCTGATCGTCGTCGAGCATGACCAAGAGACCATCGAAGCCGCCGACTGGATCCTCGACATCGGCCCCGGCGCCGGCCACCTCGGCGGCAGCATCGTCGCCGCAGGCACGCCCGACCAGATCCGGAAAGACCCGCATTCGCTCACCGGGCGCTACCTCTCGGGCAAGGACTCGATTCCCGTGCCCGCCGTCCGGCGGCAGGCTTCCGCCGACGACAAGGCGTGGATTACCGTCAAAGGCGCCAAGGAGAACAACCTCCAAAACGTCACGGCGCGGTTTCCCCTCGGTCTGATGACTTGCGTCACCGGCGTTTCCGGCGCCGGCAAGTCGACCTTGATCAACCAAATCCTCTATCCGGCGTTGACCAAGCGGCTGCACGAGACCGACATCGACGTAGGCGAGCACGACTCGATCAAGGGCCTCGAGCATTTGGACAAGGTCATCAACATCGACCAGAAACCGATCGGGCGGACGCCGAGGAGCAACCCGGCGACCTACACGAAGTGCTTCGACCTGATTCGGGACTTTTTCGCCATGCTGCCGGAGTCCCGCGCGCGGGGCTACGAAAAGGGCCGTTTCTCCTTCAACGTCAAGGGCGGCCGCTGCGAAACGTGCGAGGGCGACGGCTATTTGACCGTCGAGATGCACTTCTTGGCGGACGTTTTGGTTCCCTGCGAAGTCTGCAAGGGGCGACGCTTCAACGACGCGACGCTCGAGATCAAGTACAAGGATTTCTCGATCGCCGACGTGCTCGACCTTTCCGTGGCGCAGGCGGTGGAGGTCTTTCAGAACCACCCGAAGATCATGAAAGTCATGCAGACCTTGACTGACGTTGGCCTCTCTTACGTCAAGCTCGGCCAGCCCGCGACGACGCTGTCTGGTGGCGAAGCACAGCGGATCAAGCTGGCGAAGGAGCTGGCGCGCACCGACACGGGACGGACGCTCTACATTCTCGACGAGCCGACGACGGGGCTGCACTTCGACGACATCAAGAAGCTCTTGGAAGTCCTGCAGCGCCTGGTGAATTCAGGCAACACCATCGTCGTCATCGAGCACAACCTCGACGTCATCAAGGCCTGCGACTGGATCATCGACATGGGGCCGGAGGGTGGCTTCCGCGGAGGGAAGATCATCGCCGAGGGCACGCCGGAGGAGGTGGCCAAGGTCAAGTCGAGCGCGACGGGGGCCTTTTTGGCGAAGGTGCTGAAGGCGCCGAAGCCGGTCGTTCAGGAGAAAAAGGCGCTCCGCGCCAACGCTCGCTGAGGGTTTAACCCGTCAGGAGGGCCTGCGCCTTGTCGGCCAGCCCTCCGATCACCGAGTGAAAGTGCCGGTGCTGCACCAGCTTCTCTTTGCCGAACCGCTTGGCCAACTCGTGGCTGAGCGCCGGCAGGCGCGCCGTACCGCCGGTGCAACACACGATGTCGATTGCCGACGCCGGCACGCCAGCTCTTTTCAACGTGTCATCCAAACCGTCGATGATCCGCGTCACAAGGTCGGCCGAAAAAGCTTTGAAGTCGGCGCCGAAGACCTCCTCCTCGACCCCGATCCCCGGATGATCGAAGCTGAAGTGGGCGCTGGCGGCCTCCGAAAGCGCGATTTTGCTCTCTTCGATGGCTTTGAAGAGCTTGTAGCCGAGGTGCTCTTCGACCAAGACGAAGAGGCGGTCCATCTTCGCCTTGTCCTTCGGGTCGATGGACCAGCGCTGCGCATCTTTCAGCAGCATCATGATGTCTTTTCTCGAGAGAAAGGAGATGTCGGCTGGAGCGCACAAGCGGTTGATCAAGTGCTGAGGCAAGTGCATTTCCACCGACCCCATCGGCAGGCGGTAGGTGACGTCGGTGCCGAAGTGCGGCGAAATCATGTGTTTCATGATGCTGCCGTCGAAGCGGTCGCCAGCGATCGGCACGCCGCCGATGGCCAGGACGTCCTTGTCTGTGAAGCGGTCCCGACCCATGCGCAGGACGGTGTAGTCGGACGTACCACCCCCGAAGTCGGCGATCAGCACGGTCTTCGTCTCGGTCAATTGGTGGCGGAACTCGTAGGCCGCGGCGACCGGCTCCGGGCAAAAGCTGATGTCCTTGAAGCCCGCGAGCTGGGCGGCGGCGCGCAGGCGCTTCTCGGCGAGTTCATCTTGCTCGCCGTCGAGCGCGAAGGCGACGGGCCGACCCAACACGACCCGGGTGACGTCTTTTTGAAAGTGCGTGTTGGCCCTGACCCGGAGTTCCTTCAAAAAGACGGCAACGAGCTCGGACAGGTTGAAGAAGCGGTCGTGAATCCGCGTGCCCGTGAAGGCTTGGTCTGGCAAATAGCGTTTCAGCGAGCGAAACATCCGCCCCTCCGCCGAATGTTCGCCGTATTGATGCACGCCCTCGGCGCCGAAATACCAATGGTCGGCGGACGGCGTGTAGAGCACGCTCTTCAGCACCGACGGGTCGGGCGCGAACGGGTCAAGCGGGATCGGTGGAATGACATTGTCTCCGTCCGCCGCTGCTAAGAGCGAATTGGACGTGCCGAAGTCGATGGCATAAATCATTTCGCTCAAAGTTAGGGTTACCTCGAGGCGCGGGAAAGTTGAGTCAGCAGGCGGTCCAAGGCGTCGGCGAAGCGCTTCTTGTCGAGCTCGCCCATCGGCGGCGGCCCGCCTTGGATTTCGCCTCCCGAGCGCAGTTCCGCCATCAAGTTGCGCACGGCCAAGCGCTCTTGGACGTTGCTCGCGTCGAAGAGTTCGCCGCGCGGGCTGAGGCCCGTGGCCCCCTTCTGCACGATCTTGTCGGCGAGCGGAATGTCGGCCGTGATGACCAAGTCGCCCGCTTGCACGTCGTCGATGATCTTTTGGTCGGCGGCGTCGAAGGCCCCTGAGACGGTGACCATTTTAAAAAGTGGCGACGCCGGCAGATGCATGTAGCTGTTGGCGACGACGACGACCGGCGTCTTCAGCCGCGTCGCGGCCTTGAAGACCAGCTCGCGCGCCATCCGGGGGCAGCCGTCATTGTCGATCCAAATTTGCATGGGCTCCATCATAAATTATTGATTTTAAAACACAAATCTATTTCTGAAAGGATTCCCCGAGATTAATCAATTATGGTCAGAGGCCTAGCCCAAATCGAAGGAGTGTTCCGGATGCGTTACGCCGACCCCAATACCAAGGAAGCACTGGTCGAGTTCAAGCCCCAGTATGGCAACTTCATCGGCGGGACGTTCGTGCCGCCGGTGAAAGGCCAATACTTCGACGTCGTTTGCCCGATCAACGGCTCGGTTTACACGAAAGTCGCGCGTTCCGACGGTGCCGACGTCGAGCTGGCGCTGGACGCGGCGCACGCCGCGTTCCCTAAATGGGCGAAGACGAGCCCGACCGAGCGCTCGATGATGCTCCTGAAGATCGCCGACTTGGTCGAGCAAAACCTCGAGCGATTGGCGGTCGCCGAAACCTGGGGCAACGGCAAACCCGTGCGCGAGACGTTGGCCGCCGACCTGCCGCTCGTCGTCGATCACTTCCGCTACTTCGCCGGCGTCTTGCGCGCCGACGAGGGCGGCATGGCCGAGCTCGACAGCCAGACGGTGTCCTACCACGTGCGGGAGCCGCTCGGCGTCGTCGCCCAGATCATTCCTTGGAACTTTCCCCTGCTGATGGCTGCCTGGAAATTGGCGCCGGCCTTGGCCGCCGGCAACTGCGTCGTGCTGAAGCCCGCCGAGCAAACGCCGGTGTCGATCCTGCTCTTCGCCGAGCTGATCGCCAACGTCTTGCCGAAGGGCGTCCTCAACATCGTCAACGGCTTCGGCCTCGAGGCCGGGAAACCCTTGGCGTCGTCGCCGCGCGTCGCCAAGGTCGCGTTCACCGGCGAGACCCAAACCGGCCGCTTGATCCTCCAATACGCCGCGCAAAACATCATTCCCGTCACCGTCGAGTTGGGTGGCAAGAGCCCAAACCTCTTCTTCCCGGACGTTATGGACAAGGACGACGCCTTCCTCGAGAAATGCCTCGAAGGCTTCGCCATGTTCGCCTTGAACCAAGGCGAAGTGTGCACCTGCCCGTCGCGCGCCTTGGTCCACGAGAAGATTTACGACAAGTTCATGGAAAAGGCTTTGGCGCGCGTCGCCAAGATCAAGCTCGGCCATCCGCTCGACACCACGACGATGATGGGCGCACAGGCGTCGATGGAGCAGATGGAGAAGATCCAATCCTACATCCAGGTCGGCAAGAACGAAGGCGCCAAAGTCCTGACTGGCGGCGCCCGCGCCGACATCGCCGGCCTTTCCCAAGGCTTCTACATGCAACCGACGGTTCTCGAAGGCAAGAACGACATGCGGATCTTCCAAGAAGAGATCTTTGGTCCGGTCGTTTCCGTCACCCGGTTCAAGGACGAAGCCGACGCCTTGAGAATTGCCAACGACACCAACTTCGGCCTTGGCGCCGGTCTTTGGACGCGCAACGTCCACACCGCCTACCACGTGGCGCGGGAGTTGAAGGCCGGTCGCGTTTGGACCAACTGCTATCACCTTTATCCGGCGCATGCGGCGTTCGGTGCCTACAAGCAGTCGGGCGTCGGCCGCGAGACGCACAAGATGATGCTTTCGCACTATACCCAAACGAAGAACATCCTCGTGTCTTACGACCAAAACCCGATGGGCTTCTTCTAAGATGAGCCTCAAGTTCGATTTTTCGGCGAAGCGCGTCGTGGTGACGGGCGGAGCGCAGGGCCTTGGCTTGGCGATCGCCCGGGACTTTCTAACGGCGGGCGCCGACGTCGCCATTTGGGATTGTTCCGAAGCGGCGATTGCCGCCGGCAGGAAAGAGTTGGCGGCTTTCGGTGCCCGAGTCACCTGGCAGCGGGTCGACGTCGGGGACCAGGCGGGCGTCGACGCGGCCGCGGCGGCCTTGCCGTTTCGCCTCGACATCCTGGTGAACAACGCCGGGATCACTCGCGACAAATCGTTCGCCAAGCTCTCGGTCGAGGACTTCGAGGCGGTGGTGCGGACCAATTTGACCGGTGCCTTCCTCGTGACCAAGGCGCTCCTTGGCCGGTTTGACGCCCAAAACTCCAACAAGCGCATCGTCAACATGGCTAGTTTCGTAGCCTTGTACGGGAATTTTGGTCAAACCAACTACGCAGCGGCCAAAGCGGGACTGATCGCGATGACCAAGTCGCTCAGTAGAGAGCTCGGGCGCAAGGGCTTCACGGTGAATGCCTTGGCGCCAGGCTTCATTTCCACGCCGATGACAGCGGCGATGCCGGCGGACGTGCTTTCCAGCATGGGAGCGCGGGTCCCCGTCGGGCGTCTCGGCAAAGAAGGAGACGTTGCCCAAGCCTGCCTCTTTCTCGCGGCGGACGAATCCAGTTATATTAACGGGGCGGTCTTGTCCGTCGACGGTGGCTTGGTCATTTGATTCGCGAGGGTTGCGCCATGAAAGTGTGGTTCCTGGCTTTGGTGCTCTCCGCGGCGACTCCGGTCTTGGCGGAGGACGACGGTCCCACGGCGGCCGATTTGAAAACGAGCTTTATGCAATTCGGCACCTCGTTTTTGGTGGCACGACCGTCACCGTCAAATTCAAAATGGTTTCTGGAGTCGCTGGCGCCGAACATTTGAGTCTTTTTGTTGACGAAAACGGGCAGACACGCGAATACGCTCTTTATCTTCCGGCTAGCTCTAGCGCCGAAATGGTCTTTAGTCCCGTCGGAAGCGTGGCGCCGAAGCTCTCCTGGTCACGGTCCGGGGTTCTGTCGGT
>JAYWBY010000458.1:0-4246 GCA_043781115.1 Pseudomonadota bacterium | reverse complement strand
CTCCTACGACATCGACCTGACGGTTTTGGGCGTCGACGGTACCCCGACATACGAGGTCTCGGTGAAGGATTTAATCGTCGGTGACTACGGGATATTCGAGAAAGTCCTCGAAATTCCCTACCAACGGCCTTCGGTGGACATCCCGGTCGTGGTCACCCGCTGACCGGCAATTTTTGCCCCATTCAGGCCCGAGACGAAGCGCCGATACACCTTTAGGGGATCACTTCTCCAAAGCGAGGTGTACGGTGCGCAACACGACCAAAATCTTTGGTGTCTTCGGATTGTCGTTCGCCTTCTCGAGCGTCGCGGTGGCGGTGACGCCGATCAGCCGGTCGGCGCCGCGCGGTCAGAACACGACCATCCTCGAAGTGGCGCCTCTGCGCGGTTTGATCGGCCAACCGGCCGTTCGCGGCGAAGTCATGATGCAAGGCAAGTGGGCCTTCGCGGCAAACTACGAAAGCTGGGACGGCAACAGCCAGCGCGACGACTTCACCGACCACCACGTGGCCTTTGCCGCCGAAGGGATGATGTACCCGCTGGGGCTCGCGGCGTATCCCGCTTTCGTCGGTTGCGGCTTGAAGGTCGAGCAAGCCGACCTCGGCCGCCAACAAGAACGCAGCTCCATCACTTGGGCGAGGACCAATGCCGACGAGCGCTTCGACCGCTGGGTCAACCACGACACCTATTATTCGTTGGTCGAGAGCGTCGGCTACCGCCTAATCACCGGCACCATGTTCACCGCGTCGCTGCGCCTCGTCCGCGACCAACTTTTGCAGAGTTCCGGTTCCGTGGAGCGGGACGGGATCCTAAGCTCGGACCCCGACGTCTCAACGTCCGGCCGGCCAGCGGTCCGCAACCAGCTTCTCCTCCATGCCGGCGTGCTGCTGGAGTAAGCAGCAAAAGCTCGATTGATATTCGTCAGTTGATTATTTGAAGGCGTGTCGCTTCCCAAGCCGCCCGATTCACGCTTTACTACCCCGATATGACTCAATCGAAACTGGACGCCGCTCCTCCTGCCGCTGATTCCGCCGTCGCGCCATTGCTCGCCAAGGCCGCGGAAGTGTCGAGGAAAATGTTCGGGTACGAGACTCTGCGCGCCCACCAAACGGACGTTCTGCGGCACGTTTTGGCTGGCACCGATTGCCTCGCCGTCCTGCCGACCGGCAGCGGCAAGTCGCTGACCTACGTCGTGCCGGCCTTGATGCGTCCCGGCCTGGTCCTGGTGATTTCGCCGCTTATCGCCCTCATCCGCGATCAAGTTCGCCGCTTTGCCGGTGGCGGCGTCGCCTGCGCCTCGCTCGACAGCATGCAATCGCCGTCGGAGAAGGACCAGGTTTGGGACCGCCTCGCCCGCGGCGAGCTGCAGCTCCTGTTGGTGTCGCCCGAACGCTTGGCGCGGCCCGACTTTCGCGAACGGTTGCGCGGAGTCAAGATCCAGCTCGTCGCTATCGACGAGGCGCACTGCATCAGCCACTGGGGCAGCCACTTTCGTCCCGACTACCGGCTGATCGGCGAGCACCTGGCCGATATGGAGCCTGTGCAGAAGCTCGCCGTGACGGCGACGGCGACGGCGCGCGTAAGGCAAGACATCATTGAATCGTTGCGCTTGCAGAAGGCCGAAACGGTCTGGGGCGAGTTCGGTCGCGACAACCTCAATCTGAAAGTCATCAAAGTCGAGAAGGTCGTCGAACAGTGGAGCGCGGTACTGCAGTCGGTGCTGACCTGCGAAGGCAGCGGTATCGTCTACGTTCCGACGAGAAAGAACGCGCGAGAGCTGCACCGGATGCTCGAGGACGCCGGCGTGCCGACGGTCGCTTACCACGCGGGAATGAGCTCGGAGCAGAGACAATACAGCCATACGGCGTTCATATCTGGCCAAGCCCGCGTGGCGGTGGCGACCCACGCCTTTGGCCTCGGCATCGACAAAGAAGACATCCGCTTCGTTCATCACGCGGGGCTGCCCGGCTCGATCGAGCAATACGTGCAAGAGATCGGCCGAGCCGGCCGCGACGGCAAGCCCGCGCAGTGCTGGATGGTTTACGGCGCGCGCGACTACCACATCCAGAAGTTCATGATCGAGAAGAGCTACCCGGAGTTGTCCCTGCTCAAAAGTGTCATGGACGGTTGCCGAATCTTTCTCGCGGGCAGCGTCGGACAGAGCCCCATGGCAGTAATCCGGCATTTGAGTCAGACGCTCGACGCCAGCGGTGAGGAAATCGACGAAGCCGTGAAGATTCTTTGCCGCGAAGGACTCCTGAGTCGCCTCCGCGCGCAGGGCCAAGGCTTTCGAGGAGAAGAAGACGAGACCCTGATCGAGCTCGGGCGTTTGAGCGAGGAAGAGGCGGTCTTCCGCGACTACCCGCTCCGGAAGCTCGACAGCATGGCCAAGCTCGACGCGATGCGGACTTTCGCCACCCAAAAGACCGGTCGCATGGCGCTGCTGGAAGAGTATTTCCGCAAATAAATCAGTTGATTGCGGTGCCTCCGCGGCCTTGCCCGAAGGCTTCCCTCTTCGCCGCGATTGACGTAAGATTGGCGCTCCACAGTTGCTAATCCGGGATTCACCCGCTATTTCAAGGCATGGAAAAAGCTATGATCATTGGCATTCCTAAAGAAGTAAAGAATCGCGAAAACCGTGTGGCCATCGTCCCGGGCGGCGTCAAGCAGCTCGTCGCCTTGGGCCAAAAGGTCCTCGTGGAAAAAGGCGCGGGCGCCGGCGCCGGCATTCCCGACGAAAAATACAAAGCCGCGGGCGCGACGATCATCGCGACGGCCGCGCAAGTCTGGGCCGACTCCGACATGATCATCAAGGTCAAGGAGCCGATCGCCCAAGAATACCAATTCATGCGTGAAGGCCAGATCCTTTATACGTACCTGCACCTTGCCGCCGTGCCCGAATTGGCGCAGCAGCTAGCGAGCCGCAAAGTGTCGGCCATCGCCTACGAAACGATCGAACTCGAAGATCGTTCGTTGCCGCTCCTGACTCCGATGAGCGAAGTCGCCGGACGCATGGCAGTCCAGGTCGGCGCGCAACTCTTGCAGAAACACAACGGAGGCAAAGGTCTCTTGCTCGGCGGCGTCCCCGGTGTCAAACGCGGTCGCGTTTCGATCATCGGCGGCGGCGTCGTCGGAATCAACGCGGCGAAGATGGCGATCGGCCTCGGCGCCCGCGTCACGATCCTGGACGTCAGTCCCCGTCGTCTGGCGTATCTCGACGACGTGTTCGGCAACTTGGCGACGACCCTCATGTCGAACCCAGAGAACACCGCGGAAGCGGTCGCCGAGTCCGATTTGGTCATCGGCGGCGTGTTGATCACGGGCGCGAAGGCGCCGCGCCTCGTCACCCGCGACATGGTGAAGACCATGGAACGCGATTCGGCTATCGTCGACGTCGCGATCGACCAAGGCGGTTGCGTCGAGACGATCCGTCCGACCACGCATGACGACCCGGTGTACGTGGAAGAAAACGTCCTCCATTACGGCGTGACCAACATCCCCGGCGACGTGCCGAAGACCAGCACCTACGCCTTGACCAACGTCACAATCAAGTACGCGCTCGAGATCGCCCAGAAGGGCTTCAATGGCGCCTTGGCGTCGTCGGAAGCTCTGCGCAAAGGCCTGAACGTCTATCAAGGCAAGATCGCCCACCAAGCTGTGGCCGAAGCGCTGTCGATGCCGTTCCACAAGTTTGAGATCTGAAAGTTCTTATAAAGAGGTGGCGGCGCAAGATGCGTCGCCGCCTCTTTTTTTGGGGATTTTCGCGAAAGCGCCAAGTGCGGCCTCCGGTGCCGAACGCCCTCCATTCTGCTAGAATTTTAAGATCAACAAAACTCCGGAGGACAGGATGCGGTTCAGTCACGCCATCGGGCTCGTCGGGCTTTGCGGTATTGCGGTAGCGGCTGGGTGCAAGCAGCGCCATAGCGATTCGGAAGCCAAAGCCGTCGAAAGCACCGAGCGTCAAGGCGACTACAAAGGCGAGATCCTTTTCACCGTCACCTGTACCGACGACTCGTCGCAATTGGGCAAACGTGAGTTCTTGATCAGCGAGCAACAGATGATTCAGAACTACAACAACCTGTGCAAAGGCCCGCCGGTCGGCGAAGGCGGCGGCAACGGCAGTGGTGGTCACGCCGGTGGCAGCAACGGCGGCAAAGGCGGCAACGGCGGTGGCTCGGGCCAGAGCGGCAGCGGCGCCGGCGACATCGGAATCCAAGATTGCGGTCAGATTCCCAACTCCATCAAGGAC
>JAYWBY010000457.1:0-11497 GCA_043781115.1 Pseudomonadota bacterium | reverse complement strand
GTTCTTGGCGCAGGGCGACTACGGCTTGGAGAGCGCCGTCCGCGACATCAACCTCGCCGCGGCGCGTATCGCCAAAGAGGCGTGCGCCGAGTTCATGAAAGACAATCCGGGCCGTCGCTGCTTCGTTGCCGGCGCCATCGGACCGACGACCAAAACCGCGTCCCTGTCGCCCGACGTCAATAACCCGGCGTTCCGCGGCGTCACGTTCGACCAGCTGGTCGCGGCGTTTTACGAACAAGTCGAGGCCCTGGTCGACGGCGGCGTCGACGTCCTCTTGCCCGAAACCAACATCGACACGCTGAACCTCAAGGCCGGCATCTTCGCCATCGAGAAATACTTCGCCGGCAAGCCGACGCGCTTGCCCGTGATGCTGTCGGTCACGATCACCGACGCTTCCGGCCGAACCTTGTCGGGCCAAACGCTCGAGGCCTTTTGGACCTCGGTCATGCACGCGCGCCCCTTGAGCGTCGGCATCAACTGCGCCCTCGGCGCCGCGGAGATGCGCCCCTACATCGAGGAGTTGTCGAAGCTCGCCGATTGCTACATCAGCTGCTACCCGAACGCCGGCCTGCCCAACCCTCTGAGCGATACGGGCTATGACGAGACGCCGGCCCAGACCTCGGGACTTTTGCAGGAGTTTGCGGACTCCGGTTTCATCAACATCGTCGGCGGTTGCTGCGGCACGACGCCCGACCACATCCGGGCCATCGCCGAGAGCGTCAAGAAGCTTATCCCGCGCCGCGTGCCCGCCCGCATCGCGGCAACGCGTGTTTCTGGGCTCGAGCCGTTCAAGATCCAGGGCGACAAGGCGCCGTTCGTCATGGTCGGCGAGCGCACGAACGTCACCGGTTCGCCGAAGTTCCAGGCTTTGATCAAGGCGGGCGACTTCGACGCCGCCCTGTCCGTCGCCCGGCAACAGGTGGAGAACGGGGCCAACGTCATCGACGTCAACTTCGACGAAGGCTTGCTCGACAGCGAAGCCTGCATGACCAAGTTCCTCAATCTGATCGCCTCGGAGCCCGACATCTCGCGGGTGCCGCTGATGATCGACAGTTCGAAGTGGTCGGTCATCGAGGCCGGCCTGAAGTGCGCCCAAGGCAAGTGCATCGTCAATTCGATCAGCTTGAAAGAGGGCGAAGCGAAGTTCATCGAACAAGCGACGCTCTGTCGCCGTTACGGCGCCGCCGTCATCGTCATGGCATTCGACGAGCAAGGCCAAGCCGCGACCAAGGAGGACAAGGTCCGGATCAGCAAGCGGGCCTTTAAAATCCTGACCGAAACCGTCGGCTTCCAGGCCGAAGACGTCATCTTCGACTGCAACATCCTGACCGTCGCTACGGGCATGGAAGAGCACAATAACTACGCCGTCGACTTCATCGAGGCGGTGCGCGAAATTAAGCGCGTCTGTCCGGGTTGCCGAACGTCGGGCGGCGTCAGCAACATCTCGTTCTCGTTCCGGGGCAACAACCGGGTCCGCGAAGCGATGCACTCGGCTTTTCTCTACCACGCGATCAAGGCCGGCCTCGACATGGGCATCGTCAACGCGGGCATGCTCGAAGTCTACGAAGAGATCGACAAAGAATTGCTGACGATGGTCGAGGACGTGTTGCTCAACCGTCGTCCGGACGCCACCGAGCGCTTGATCGAACATGCCGAGGCCATCAAGAGCCCGGACAAGATCAAGGTCAAGGACGAGCAGGCTTGGCGCCGCGGCACGGTGCACGAACGCTTGGCCCACGCTCTCGTGAAGGGCATCACCGATTTCATCGACGAGGACACCGAAGAGGCTCGCAAGCTTTTCCCCACGCCGCTCGAAGTCATCGAAGGCCCGCTGATGGACGGCATGAAGATCGTCGGCGAGCTCTTCGGCGCCGGCAAGATGTTCTTGCCGCAGGTCGTCAAAAGCGCCCGCGTCATGAAAAAGTCGGTCGCCTACCTGATGCCTTACATGGAAGAAGAGAAAAGGAAGAATCCGACGACGCGCAACCAAGGCCGTTTCGTCATCGCCACCGTCAAGGGCGACGTCCACGACATTGGCAAGAACATCGTCGGCGTCGTGCTGGGCTGCAATAACTACGAAGTTCACGACTTGGGCGTGATGACTTCCTGCCAGGCCATTCTCGACAAAGCCAAGGAGATCGGCGCCGACGCCATCGGTATGAGCGGCCTGATCACGCCGTCGCTCGACGAAATGATCCACAACGCCCAAGAAATGGAGCGCCAGGGCTTCAAAGTGCCGCTATTGATCGGCGGCGCCACGACAAGCAAGGCGCACACGGCGATCAAGATCGCGCCGAAATACTCGGGGGCCGTCGCCCACGTCATCGACGCCTCGTTGGTGGTCAACATCCTGTCCGACTTGATGAGTCCGACCAAGCGCGACGCTTACATGTTGAAGCTTAAGAAGGAACAAGACGAGATCCGCGTGCGTCATGCCGGCAGTACCGGCCAGGCCGAATTCGTCGCCCTCGAACAGGCGCGCGGCCTCGGCTACAAAATCGATTGGCGGACGACCAAGATCGACCGGCCGGAACGCCTTGGAACCGAGGTGCTCCAGGAAGTGCCTCTCGCGGAAATCGTTCCCTACATCGATTGGTCGCCCTTCTTCTGGGCCTGGGAGCTGAAGGGGATTTACCCGAGCATCCTCCAGCACGGCAAATGGGGTCCGCAGGCCAAGGAGCTGTTCAAGGACGCTCAAGCTCTCTTGAAGGACATCGTGGCCAATAAACGCTTCAAGGCGCGCGTTGTGACTTCGATCTGGCCCGCCAACGCCGTTGGCGACGACGTCGAACTCTACTCCGACGAGAAGCGGACGAGCGTCGTCTCGACGCTACACTTTCTCCGTCAGCAGAAAAAGAAGACGGACGAAAACGTCTACTATTGCTTGAGCGACTACGTCGCGCCGCGTGAGTCTGGCCGCCTGGACTACGTCGGGGGCTTCGCCGTCACCTCTGGCCCTGAGGTCGACGAGTTCGCCGACTCGTTCAAGGCCAAGCACGACGATTATTCTTCGATCATGGTCAAGGCCCTCGGCGACCGCTTCGCGGAGGCCCTGGCCGAGTTGACGCATCTCAAGATCCGTAACACTTGGGGTTACGGCAAAACGGAGAACATCCCGATCGAGGACTTGATCAAGGAAGGCTACCGAGGCATCCGTCCGGCGCCCGGCTATCCGGCTTGCCCTGATCACACCGAGAAGTCGACGCTTTGGACGATTCTCGACGTCGAACGGCAGACGGGCATGCGCTTGACCGAGAACATGGCGATGTATCCGGCGAGCTCCGTGTCCGGGTTTTATTTCGCCCATCCCGAGGCGAAGTACTTCCGCGTCAGCAAGATCGACAGAGACCAAGTCGAGGAATACGCCCACCGCAAGGGCATGACCATAGAAGCGGTGGAACGGTGGCTCGCGCCGAACCTCGGCTACGAGCCCGAGGCGCCGGTCAGGCCGCTTGCTCGCCCGGCAGGAGCAACCGAAGGCGCATCGCTTTGACCGAAACGCCGCTGATCGTTGCTTTTGTCGTCATCATCGCCGGGTTTCTCTTCCTCGATCTGGGAATTCTAAATCGGCAAGAACGCGAAGTTAAGCTGATGGAGTCGCTCCTTTGGGCGGCCTTTTGGCTGGCCTTGGCGTTCGCTTTCGCGGGCGGCGTCTACTTCCACCTCGGGCGCGACCATGCCGTGTCGTTCGTCGCGTCTTACCTGGTGGAACAGTCGCTAAGCATCGACAACCTGTTCGTCTTTCTCTTGATCTTCTCGTCGTTCAAGATTCCGGCCGCCCTGCAGCATCGCGTGCTTTTTTGGGGCATCATCGGGGCGCTCGTCATGCGCGCCATTTGCATCAGCGCGGGCGTCGTCGCCCTGTCGCGTTTTGAATGGCTGGTCTACGTCTTCGGCGCGATATTGATCTTCGGGGGAGTCAAGACGGCATTCGGCGACGACGAAGAAGGCGACCTGAAGGACAGCTTCGTCGTGCGCCTGGTGAAGAAGGTCTTGCCGGTCACCGATGAGTTCGACGGCAAAAAGTTCGTCACGAAGAAGAACGGCAGGCGCTACGCCACGCCGCTCTTCCTGGCGTTGGTGGTCGTCGAAATTTCCGACGTCATCTTCGCCGTCGATTCGATTCCCGCCGTGTTGGCCATTTCCGTCGACCCGTTCATCGTTTATACGTCGAACATTTTCGCGATCCTGGGGCTCAGGTCGATCTACTTCGCCTTGGCGCACATGATGCGGCTTTTCCGGTTCCTAAAATACGCGTTGGCCTTGATCTTGATCTTCGTCGGAGTCAAGATCGCTGGCTCGCATTTTTACAAAGTGCCGGTGGAGACCACCCTCAGCGTCATCGTCGGCTTGCTCATGCTTGCGGTGCTCGCGTCGATCGCCTTGCGGCCGAAAGCCGCGCCGTAGCCCAGAGCACCAGGATGAAGACCGAGATCACCGAGGCGCCGACGTAGGCGGCGCCGGGGAAGTAGATCCCGCCGTCCTTGGCCGTGAACTTCACGAAGAGGTAGGTGAAGAGGAGCGGCGAGAGGATCGTCGACAGGCTTTGGAGAGAGATCAGGCTGCCTTGGAGTTCGCCTTGCTCGTTGGCCGGGACGGACTGCGACACGAGTCCTTGCAGGGCCGGCATGGCGATGCCCGAGACCGAGAACACTACGACGATCGCGTACATCATCCAGCCTTCGGGAGCGAAGGCGAAGGCGGCAAACGACAGAATTTGGATGATGGCGCCCAAGGCGAGGGAACGCTGTTCTCCGAGCTTCGGCACGATCACGCGCGTCAAACCGCCTTGCGCGACGGCGATCATGACCCCGACGAAGGAAAGGGACATGCCGACTTGCCAGGGCGTCCAGCCGAACTTCGTCTGCGTGTAGAGCGTCCAGTTCACCGGATGGACGTTGCCTGCGAGGCAGGTCAGAAAGTAAATCCAAATCAAGACGATGATCGGCGACGGCTTCAAGACTTTGAGAATCGAGACGAACGGATTCAATCTCTTCAATGCCACGTTGCGCCGCGACTCTTTCGGTAGAGACTCGGGTAGCACGAAAAGACCGAAGAGAAAGTTCAAGAGGTTCAGCCCGGCGGCGACGAGAAAAGGCGCAGCGGCGCCTTGTGTACCGAGGAGCCCGCCGAGCAGCGGACCGGTGATGAAGCCGATGCCCCAGGCCGCGCCGATCAGTCCGAAGTTGCTGGCGCGATTGCCGTCGTCGCTGACATCGGCCATGTATGAGGAGGCGACGGTCATGCTGGCACCCGTCAATCCCGAGATGACGCGGCCGAGAAACAGCAGGCTGAGCGTCGGGGCGAAGGCCATGAAGATATAGTCGAGCCCGGCGCCGAGCAACGATACCAGCAGAATGGGCTTCCTGCCGTAGCGGTCGGAAAGGGCGCCGAGAATCGGCGACGCCAGGAACTGCATCGCCGCATACGTCGCGATGAAGTAGCCGAAGGTTTCCGAAACGGTCTCGGGATCCGACGTGAAGCGGCGAATGACGTCCGGCATGACGGGGATGAGTAAGCCTATGCCGACGGCATCGAGCAAAATCGTGACGAAAATGAACCAAACGCTGGCCTTGGTCTTCGGCATGGTGGCTTCGAGTCCTTACAAATCGATGTGATCTACGTCTTTTATGTCCTCAAAGAGGTTGTGGGACATCATCCCGAGCAAGCCTTCGAAGTTCGTGGGCAAGTCGCTCTTTTTTCCGGAGCTGCGGGCATAAAAGCGGATTTTGCCGGTGTCGGCGTTGATTAGCGCGACGTGCATCGTAATCGGCTCGTTCTTGGCGAAGCTCTCGGCGCTGCCGTCGAGATAGCTCGCCAGGACGTAAGTGACCTGTAACCGCGTCAACAAATGGCGATTGAGGTTCTCCACCGGCGTCAGGTCCTTCTTCGCCTTCATTTGCGCTTCGTCGACGGGTTCCGCCTGGTTGGCGGCCATGACTTTTTGCAGCGGCTCGAGCGCCTTCTGGCGTTTCCTGATGGCGGCGGCAAGCCTCTTCAGATCGCGGTCGGATTTGGCGGCCTTCTTGCCGAAACTCGGCACGGCTACGACGAAGTCGTTTTTCGCCGGTTTGCCGCCTTTCAGCTCCTTTACCCAGTGATAAAAGGCTACTTGCCAGTTAATAGGCAAGACCGCCACCAGGTCTTTGTGGAAGCCGAGCGTCTTCAGCGCCCCGTCGAGGGCCGACACTTGGACGATGTTGTCGCCATAGCGCTCGTAAGCACCGGCGGGAATCGTCTTGTTGACGTCGTTTTCGGCGTCGCCGGATCCCGTGCCAAGCGTTGGTTCGACCAGGATCTTGTCGACGGCCTTGGTCGCCTTGATCTCGCCGTCGGAAGTCATCATCTCGGGCCGGGGCCCAAGACTTTGACAAGCGGCAATTAGGGCGAGTCCGCAAACAAGGGCGGTTTTTACCATCATGCCCATGACTTGCCTTTTACCAACCAAGAGTGTGAGACGACAGGCGGTGCTTCCCATAAATGATCGCTGATTTCCAAGCGAAGTCCAAGGCTTTCTCGGACCAGCGTCAGGGCTTTGGCGCCGTGCGGCGACCCTATGATACAATTATTTTCACAAGCACACCCTGATCAGAGACCCCCGTTGAAGCGGCCCTACTGGCCCCGTCACTTCCCGTGCCGTCGCCCGCGGCAGGAGTCGCCATGTCTTTGCGTTCTTCAAAAATGGTCTGGGTCCCTTCCGCTTGCTTCGCCGCGCCGCTCATCGCCTTGCTTTCGCTGGCGTCAGGCTGTTCCGCGCCCACGCCCGCCGTCGAGGAGGCGGTCAAACCGACCGAGCTCAACGTCCAAGCCCCGTTGACGCCGAAAAGCGACGGCGAGGAAGCGGCCACGGAAGACACGATCGACCACGTCATCGCTTCGGTCGACACGCAAACGGTCGGCGAAGACGCCGAAGAAGCGGACGAAAACGTCGGCGACGAGATCAGCCACGCCACGACCGAAAAGATCCCGATGGAGATCAACGCCGAGGTCGAACGCTGGATCGACTTCTTCACCGTCAAGGATAGGGAGCGCATGCAGCGCTTTCTGGAGCGCGGCGAGCGCTACCGGCCGATGATCTCGGCGGTGCTCAAAGAGCAGGGGATCCCCACGGAAATCTACTACCAGGCCATGATCGAAAGTGGCTTCGCGACGCATGCCACCTCGCGCGCGAAAGCCGTCGGCGTCTGGCAGTTCATCAAGGAAACGGGCAAACGTTACGGCCTCCGCGTCGACGCCTACGTGGACGAGCGGCGCGATCCGATGCGCGCGACGATCGCCGCTTCCCTCTATCTGAAGGATTTGCACAACGTCTTCCAATCTTGGTACCTCGCGATGGCGTCTTACAACGCCGGCGAGTCCCGGATCATGTCGGCGATCATGCGCGCCAAAACCCGCGACTTCTGGGAGATGGTCAAGACCCGCGCCCTTCCCCAAGAGACGATGGCTTACATCCCGAAGTTCCTCGCCGCCACGATCATCGGTCACGATCCTCAAAAATACGGCTTCGACGAGTTGTCCCCAGAGATGATGCCGACGCTCGTTTCGGTCAACGTGCCGTCGCCCGTCAAGCTCTCCGACATCGCCCAAGTCTCGGGCGTGCCGCTCGAATCGCTCAAGGACTACAACCCGCATCTGCTCCGCGGCGTGACGCCCCCGGGAGTTTCGACCTACCGCGTGTGGATTCCGAAAGACCAAGCCGAAGGCGCCGACGAATGGTCGACGAAGCTCGTCGGCATGCGCCTCAAAGGCTTGAAGCAGATCACCAGCACTGCCGACAACGCCCAGCCGAAGTACCACCGCGTCGTCGTGGGCGACACGCTAGTTCGGGTCGCCGGGATGTACGGCATCCCTGCCAGTCAGATCAAAAAGCTGAACCACCTGCGCTCTAGTCGTCTGACGCCAGGTACCAAGTTGACGCTGTGGACTGCCGAGCCGACGTCCTTGTCGTTCAAGCGCTACAAAGTCCAGCGCGGCGACAACCTCGACAACATCGCCCGCCGCTTCAACGTGTCGGTCGACGAAATCAAGAAGATCAACCGTCTGAAACGCAGCAAAATCTACGTCGGCCAAGTCTTGAAGGTCGGCAGCCAAAAGGGATGAGCGTGATGGCTTCGCCTAAGCTTCGTCTACAGCAGAGACTGGCGCTACTCACCATGGTCTTCGGGGCGTTCTTCGCTCAGGCGTGCCGAACGGCGCACCCGGAAGAAGAGTCGGGCGCCCTGGAGGCTGAGAGCAAGCCCTGGTACGCCAAGGACGGCACGGCGGGAACTTGTGACTCGCCGGCCAAAGCCTGCCAAAGCTTCGACGACGACAAATCCTTCGTCGATCTGTGCGTCGCCAAGGGCTTTTCCGCCAAAACCTGCGGTTGCATGATCCGCTGCTCGGGCAAGGTCACGCAAGTGGCGGAAGCGCCGGCGCCCAGCGCGACGGCGGCGGCCGCGGCGGCGGCTTCGACTGGAGCCGACCCGAAAGCCTGTCCCGAAGATTCCAAAATTTACATTCGCGAAGCCGCCGAAGCCCGCCATCCCGGCGGCAGCATGGACCGCTGCATGGACAGCCACGTTTGCAACGGCAACATCGGCTGGTGCTCGAGCGAAGAGCGGCAAACGACGGTCAAGCTTCGGACATTGGCCCACGGAGCTTGCGAACAGGACGTGCTGAACGGCATCTGCAAGGAAGGCTATCTCGACTCGCTGAGCTGTCCAGAGGTTCACGTCGCCAAGCTCAGCCGCATCTGGGCCGAGTTCTACAACAAGGAATCGGGCGTCAAACGCTGCCTCCGTAACTTCATCTGCAGCGACGACAAGGGCTCGTGCAGCGATGGCGATCTCGCGCAAGCGAAGGACATCAAAGCCTCGATCGACCACGACGGCTGCGAATATTGGCTCCGGGTTTACTGCAGCATCGGAGCCAAGACCTGGTAATCGTTATTCCGGTGATTGGCCTTGACGGGACGCCGCCAGACGGCTTAGACAAGTTTGACCAAAGTCAGCTATGTCTACGCCAAACTGGCGTTGTTTAAGGTGAAATCGTTCACCGTCGCAAGGAGTCCCGAGATGCGCGTCGTTGCCGGTTTGTGTTTGGTGTTGGCCGCCTGGACCGCGTCCGCCTTGGCTGAAACGCCGAAGCTTTTGACCATCGGCATGAGCCAGGAGCCCGATACGCTCCACCCGATCATCTCCACGATGTCGGCGTCGCAAGCGATCCGCAACATGGCCGTCTTGCCCGTCGCTCAAGTCAACGAAGTGTGGAAGTGGGAGTGCTGGCTCTGCACCGGCATCCCGAGTATCGCCAACGGCGGCGCCAAAGTCATCGACGATCACGGCAAGAAGAAGATCCTCGTCACCTGGGAAATCCGCAAGGACGCCAACTGGGGTGACGGCACGCCGATCATCGGCGAGGACATGCGCCTCGCCTGGCGCGTCGGTACCGCAGCGACCGTAACCAAAGGCGCCCCGGAAGCCTTCGACGGCGTCGAAGACTTGGTCGTCGACATCCAAAACCCGAAGCGCTTCACGATGAAGTTCAAGGAAGTGCGCTACGACTACAATCAGCTGGACCAAAGCTTCGTGCCGCTGCCAAGCAAGATCGAGGGCCCGATTTTCGAGCGCACCAAGGACCAAGCCGGAGCGTACGAGCGCCAAACCGCTTACGTCGTGACGCCAAGCCTCCCCGGTCTCTACAATGGCCCGTACATGGTGAAGGAAATCAATGCCGCGAGCCACGTGCTGCTGACGCGCAACCCGGCGTACTTCGGCAAGCCGGCGGCGTTCCCGCACATCCTCTTTAAGGTTTTGCCGAACACCCAAGCCCTCGAGGCGAACCTTCTCGCCGGTTCGATCGACATGACCGGGTCCGTTGGCGTGACTTTCGACCAGGCGCTCGCCTTCCGTAAGCGCCTGGCCGGCGATCCGGCCTTGGCGCAAAAATTCCGCGTCGAGACCCTGGACGACTTGATCTTCGAGCACGTCGACTTCAACCTCCGCGACCCGATCGTCGCCGAGCTCCCCGTTCGCCAGGCGCTGATGTATTCGATCGACCGCCCGACCCTCTGCAAGGCGCTGTTCGACGGCCTGCAGAAGCCGGCGGCCCACGCCTATCACCCGTTGTCGCCCTACTTCTCGAAAGACGTCGTCGACTACCCCTACGACACGGCGAAGGCGGAAGCTTTGCTCGACGCCGCCGGGTGGAAAAAAGGCAGCGACGGCATTCGCGTCAAAAACGGCAAGCGTCTGGCAGTCTCAATCATGACGACCGCGCAGAACAAAGTCCGCGAGCTCGTGGAAGTGAACCTGCAAGCTTCGTGGAAGAAGATCGGCGTCGAACTCTCGATCAAAAATGAGCTGGCTCGCGTTTTCTTCGGCGAAACCCTGCGCAAGGCGCAGTTTGGCTCAATGGGAATGTACGCGTCGACCCTGTCTTCGCCAGAAGACATCCAACTTGCGACCTTCCACTCGTCGAAGATTCCTACGGCCGCCAACGGCTGGAATGGTTCCAACTACATGGCCTGGAACAACGCCAAGTCCGACAAACTCTTCGACGCCGCTCAAGTCGAACTCGATCCGACCAAACGCACGGCTCTGATCCAAGACGCCATCAAGGAATACATGGCCGACTTGCCGCAGTTGCCGCTCTTTTACCGCGCCGACGTCATGATCGCGCCGGTGGCGCTCAATCCGCACCAAGAGGGCGGCGTTCGTTACCCGATTGGCCTGCGCGTCGAGCGTTGGACCTGGGACGACATGGCGGCGCACTGACGGTTGGGGCAATTCATACCAATCCTCAAGAGCAGCGAAGTGGGGCGGTTTTGCACGACTTTGGCCGGATATGAAGCCACGGTCCAGTTACATCGTCCCGAAATCATGCTAACATATTAGCTATACTTAGCTTTCCGATGTCCTAAAGGTTTTTTGGTGGCCAGCCGATAGGTTAAGCCTCTTATATGAAAATCCGATCGGATACTCGTAGATCCGGTCAATTAACACCGAGCGAGGATTATTGTGAATATGACGAGGACGTTTTCGTTTACGAAATATCTCGGTTGCACGATCGCAGCACTCGCGTCCTTGACGATGGTGCATTGCAAGACGGCGGCCGATCGCTCGAACCTACAATCTGATTCGGGTGCATCTTTGAGTGCCGATCCTTCCCTTCATGGATGCGGCGCTAGTTACAGTTGTCCTGAATCCGCAACCGTCAACCCCATGACCTGTTTTGCCGTCGATGCCTCGGGTAATGTTTCGAGTCACCTGACTTTGAACAATCAACACAGCAACTGTGAGGCCGGCCGCAAGCTTGAGCAAAAGGTTTGCCAGTCCGGGGGCGACCCGTCGTCCTACAAGCTCAACTGCAACGAGCAAGCTCCAGTCGACAATCACTTGAAGGCTTGCGGGGAGAGTTACAGCTGCCCGGAGTCCGCAACCGTCAATCCAATGAGCTGCTCCGCCGTTGGACCCTCAGGCGATGTTTCAAGCGGTCTAACCCTGAAAGGTCAGCA
>JAYWBY010000456.1:0-4256 GCA_043781115.1 Pseudomonadota bacterium | reverse complement strand
TAAAGAAGCGCGGAGTGCAGGTGCCAGACGTCTTGGATCTGACGGTCCTCGACGGCAAGGTCGTCGCGCTCTTGTCGTTCATCGACGGCCCGAGCCTCGCGGAGGCGCTCCGACGCGACGCGCAATCGGCGAAGGCCCTACTCGCCAAGACCGGCGAACAGCTCGGGCGCCTGCACGGGACGACCTATGACACGGCTGGCCTTTTTGCGCCGGATTTGTCGCTTTCGTTGACGTTCGCGGACTTCCCGGAAGAGGCGTTTCGCCACTTATTGATGCCGTTCGACGGTCTCGGCCGGGAGCGCCTCGGCGACCGTCAGACGAAGCGGCTCCTTTCTCTGGCGAAACGGCTATGGATCGAAGTGCGCGATGCTTATGACGGCCCGACCCTCACCCATTGCGACTTCAACCCGAAGAATGTCTTGGTCGACGTGGCGGCGGGAAACAAGGTCTACTTGATCGACTGGGAATTCGCGATGGTCGCCCATCGCTTGATCGACTTCGGAAACTTCTTCCGATTCGAAGAGGAAGACTACCCTAGCGGTGGGCGCGAGGCGTTCGTCAGGGGATACCAAGACTCCGGACGGTATTTACCGGAGAACTGGTATCGGGCTTCGAAGCTCCTCGACTTGACCAACATGGCAAGCTTTCTCGGGGTCCACGAGGACTACACCAAGACTTTTTACACGGCGCGGACGATCGTCGAACGAACGCTGACCTACTTCGGGGAGCCGTAACTGAGATCCAACTTCTCTCTTTTAAGAGAAAGTTGGTGCGAGGGGCGGGACTTGAACCCGCACAGGCTTACGCCCACTAGCTTCTGAGACTAGCGTGTCTACCAATTCCACCACCTTCGCGTTCACTCGATTTCTCTAGTGATTCTCAGGCATTATGAAATGGCCCGGCTCGATTTGGGTCGAGCAGGGCCATATTGCCGATTCGGGTCGGCAAAATCAACGGGTTTTCAGCGGTCGAGGTCCTTGTAGGTCTCGACGATTTTCGAGATCAGACCGTACTCGAGCGCTTCCTGGGCGTTCATCCAGTAGTCGCGGACGGTGTCCTTTTCGACTTTGTCGATCGACGTGCCGGTTTCTTTCGCGAGCAGTTTGTTGATCTTCTCGCGGGTCTTCAAGATTTCGCGGGCCGTGATCTCGATGTCCGACGCCTGGCCGTAAATCTGGCCCGGGATGAGCGGCTGGTGAATCAGGAATTTGGCGTTCGGCATCGAGAAACGGCGGTCTTTCTTCGCCGCGACGTTGATGACTGTCGCGATGCTCGCGCAGAGGCCGGTGTTAATGATGGTGACCGGCGAGCTGATGAAACGGATGGTGTCGTAGATGGCAAAGCCGCTATTCACCTCGCCACCCGGGCTGTTGAGGTAAAGGGTGATGGGCTCGCCCGGCTTGTCGTGCTCGAGGGCCAGAAAGTCGGAAATGTAGCGCTTCGCCGAGCGCGAGGTGATCGCCTCCGAGATGAAAATCTTGCGGCGCTCCAGCAATTTGACGTCGGTCATCTGCTCGGAGAGGTTGAAATCGGGCAACGAGTGGTTCGTTTGTTGACCGTTGCTTGGGCCCTGGTTGTTGTTGGTGGTCATGCGCGCTCCCTGCACGTTGGTATTGAGCTATCAGTTTAAAACGAAAACAGTTTTCCCGCAAAGGCTTAACATTTGGGCAGGCGAAGAGGCATACTGGATTAGGACTTCAACTCGTGGAAAATCGTCAAAAAGACAAAAGAGGAGGACTACATGCGGGGTTTCATCCAAGGAGCTCTTGTGGGCGTCGCCGTGACCGCTGCCTGTCTCGTGGGCTATGCGTACGGCTCAAACGTCGACAACCAGAAGCTCGTCCGACCCGGCAAAATCGTCCCAGCCGAGATGGCCGGCAACTGTCGGGTCGACGTCGGCTATGGCCGCCTTACGGTCGGCGACTCGTGTTTTGGCAACGAAGTTATGGTCGGCACGCGGAGCGGTTACATCCTCTGCTCGGACATCCAAGTCACGTGTAATTAGCGCTCGGCCGTTCCTTTTTTCAGAGATTCCTTTTTTCTTTGAAAAATCGGTTGCGACGAGTCCGATTCGGGCTATATCGCCAGCCCGGAGCCCTGCTTTTCAAAGAAAGAGGAATCTCTGAATTACTGAACGGCATGACGGTCAGATCAAACTCTGCGGGTCGACGTCAATCTTCATCCTAACGTCGCCCGGAAGTTTGGCGAAGACGGATTGGAAGGCCTGGACGAGCTGGCGCAACGGGTCGACGTGGTCCGCGGAGAAGATGATCGTGCGCCGGTGGCGATTGCGGATGGTTTCGATCGGCGGCACGCCCGGCCCGAGGACGCGAACTTTGGCGACAAGGTCGGGCTTCAGCTGGGCCATTTGCTCGATCCAGCGGTCGATGCGCTTGCAGAGTTCGGCGAGCTTCGGCTTGTCGGGAGAGTTGAATTCGAGCGCGATCATCCGCGAGAACGGTGGGTATGCATGCTGTTTCCGGAACTTCAGCTCGCGCTCGGCGAACTCGTGATAATCCTGCCGGATCGCGGCGTGAACGACGGGGTGCGAGCCGCGCAACGTTTGGATCAAGACTTTGCCGGGGAGTTCGGCCCTTCCGGCTCGACCGGCTGCCTGCACGAGCAGTTGAAACGTCCGCTCGCCCGCCCTGAAATCAGGCAGACCTAAAAGTTGGTCGACCTCCAAAATGACGATCAACGTGACGTTCGGAAAGTCGTGGCCCTTGGCGAGGATCTGGGTGCCGACCAAGATGTCGATCTTGCCGTCGCGGAAAGCGCCGAGTGTCCGCGGCAGCAAATCCTTCTGCACGACGGTATCGGAATCGAGGCGCACGACGCGTGCGCCTGGCAGGCGCTTCGCCAAACAGTCTTCCGCCTTCTGGCTGCCGTAACCGACGGCTACGAGCGTGTCGCCGGGTTTGTCGGCGATGATCTTCGCCACCTGAACGCTGTAATCGCAGTAATGACAGCGGAGCACGGTCGACCGTGCATGCAATGTCAAACTGATGCTGCAGTGCGGGCATTGCACGGCTTTCTTGTCGTTCAGCGAAAAGAGGTAGTAGGCATAACCCCGGCGGTTGACGAGCACGATCGCTTGGCGACCGGCGGCGAGGTTGGCCTTCAAGGCGGCTAGCACGGTCGGGTCGATCGGAATGTCGCCGTCTTCATCGGAGTCGCCGGCGCCCATTGCGAACTCGGGCCGACCGACCACGGCGCCTTTGCGCGCCATCTTCTCGTTGACGATGACTTCGACTTCCGGGAGCGGCCGGCCACTGACGCGCTCGGGAAGCTCGAGCAAAACGTAACGCCCGGTGAGGGCGTTGTTGTACGACTCCATCGAGGGCGTGGCGCTGCCGAGCACAACCGTCGCGTGCTCCAACTTACCTCTGAGGACCGCGACGTCCCGACCGTTGTAGGTCAGCCCGGTCGATTGTTTGTAGCTGGAGTCATGCTCCTCATCGACCAGGATCAAACGCAGTTGTTTGAACGGACCGAAGACGGCGGAACGCGGTCCGATGAGAATCTTGGCCTCGCCGTCGCGGATGCGGCTGAGCTCCGCCCAACGGTCTGGATCGCTCATCGCCGAATGGACGACCGCGACTTGGCCAGGGAAGCGCTGCTCGAAGACGCGCGTCATTTGCGGCGTAAGCGAAATTTCGGGGACGAGCACCAAAGCCTGGGACTCGGCGTCGCGCCGCAGGATGTCATCGATCAAATGAAGATAAACTTCCGTCTTGCCGGAGCCGGTGACGCCGTGAAGAAGAAATACTTTCGAGCTCTTGTCGACGGACGTGCCTTGGTCGATGACCGCAGCGAGGACGCTCGCTTGCTTCGCGGTAAGGACGGGAGGCTTCCCCCTTTGAGCCAATTCAGCGGTAGCCTCGCCGGAAGGAGCCGCCGACTTTCTCGCCCGCATCGAACTGCCGCGACTTTGGGTGATGAACCCGGCCTTCAGCAGGTCCTTGATGCCCGGTCTCGCGGCGTCTTCCGCTTGTAGGCGCGCGGCCTTCTCTCTCAAAGTGGCGACGCTGATGGACTTTTTCTTCCTGTCGAAGAGCTTGGCGAGGACCTGGCCGGCGGCCGACGCGCTGGCCTTGAGCTCGGCGGCGCCCGCCTCGGTTAGCTCGAAGGTCTCCTTGACGACCTTGGTCGAGCCAGCCGGAAGCATGGTCCTTAGGACCTCTCCCAGCGGGTGCATATAATAGGAACTGATCCAGCGGGCGATTTCGAGCACCGTGCTGCTATATACGGGGTGC
>JAYWBY010000455.1:0-4257 GCA_043781115.1 Pseudomonadota bacterium | reverse complement strand
CGAATGGGGTCAGGCACCTCACGTAAGTCCCTGATGGGTGTTCCCGTGGAACGGGACCCATCAAGGACTTACGTGAGGTGCCTGACCCCATTCGTTAGGGTGTCCCGAATTGAGATGCTTAGCGACCGATGTAAGCGAGGCTCGAGAGGCCTTCGAGGATCGACGGGGTAACGGTGTATTCACCGTCGGTGCGCACTTCGGTCTTGCAGGCGAAGCGGCCGCTCAGCGCGATGGTGATGCCGTGGGCGTTCTTGGCGCGGACCGTCGTCGACGGCGCGTCCATGCAGCCGGGCGAGCTCGGGTCGGCGTCGACGAGTTCCGATTCCGGAAGATTGGCGACTTCAGCTTTGATCGCTTCAACGCGGTCATGCGCGAGAGTCGCAACATGTTTGATGACCAAGCGGCCGTCGTCATAGGTGGCGAAAGAGAGGACTTGGCCGTTCGTCATGATCCGAATCCCAGAGGACGAAGGGGCGGTCGTCGGGCGAAACATTCCCGCGGTGACGATTTCGGCGACGACGCCACGGCCCAAAGACTGTTCGCCGGCTAAAGCGCCGGTGGAAAGAAGTGTGGTGGCCAGGGCGGTTGCGGCTAAGACGAGGCGTTGCATGGTGAGTCCTTTGGTTAGGTTGAGACGGCGATTTGCGTGATTTTGTCTGTCGCGTCGATGCGAGTGCCGGGCCTTTTGCATATGTCATGCCGACGTAGTTGACGGTTCAACTATGCGAATGCATTGAGGCCCGGCTCTCGTTCGCCATCATCTCTGGTACCAAAAAGAGACTGGCCCATTCGCCAATTTCCGCCAAATGTGACTGGCCGTAGAGCCATGCTGTATACGGCCGGCGACAAAAATTCGCTCAATGCATCGAGATTGCGTGTCCCGGGAAAATCGGCAAGACGCCGAGCAGCGCCATCACTAGGATGACAGCGAAGATTGCGCCGAGGACGCCGGTCGGTCCGTAGCCCCAGCTGCGGCTATACGACCACGTCGGCATTGCGCCAATTAGCATCAATACGAGAACGATCATCAAAATGGATCCGAGTGTCATAAGTGCTCCTTGAGGTGACTAAGTGCTCTCCGAGTCTCCGAGGACTCGAAAAGCAAAAGTCATGCCGAGCAGGAGTACCCAAATGATTCAAGGCGCCACGGAATAGATCACACGATGACCCGAAAAATCCGTTTTGAGGGCATAGCCCGCGGACACGGAAACCCGCGGAAGTCGCGGCGTCAAGTTATCGACCAATCGCCGCCGCAGTATTCACAGCGGCGACGTGACGTCGACGAAGAAGTCGTCGACGTAGCCGGTACCGCCGCTACTGGACGGGTCATAGCAGGTGTCCTTAAAGCCGTTCTCAAAAACAAACGACTTGAGCGTGTGGTCGGTTTCGAACTCGACGTTGCGTAGGAATTTGACGTCACCGTAGACGCAGTCTTTCTCAATGCTTTGCGAAGGGATCCAGACCTTGCCGGTTTGAAGATGCGAGCCGTCGACGACCAACTCCGGCTTGCCGTCGGTGCCTTCCACCGAGGTGACGACGCCGTCCAGGATCCGGTAAACGGGGCCCTTGATCTCGAGCGCGAAGGCGGTCGCGCTGCTGCTTGAATCCTTGTCCCAAGAAACCGTGACGTCCGGCGGGCACGCGGAATTCTTGTAGATGCTGTCCATCTTGGCTCGGAACCCGGGGTCGGAGCGATAAGCTTCTGTCGAGACGAGGTCGACCACCACGTCTTGGAGTTTGGCAAGCTTCTGTGCGCTCGTAAGAGCTTGGGCCGCGCTCGGCACCGCCATCGGGCTGACACACTGCGACTGGCTCGTCACGTCGAAGCCAGACTTCGCCAACTCGTCGCAGAGGTTTTGGTACGGACCCCATTGGTCGTCCAGCGCGATCAGAGCGAGGACCCCGTTCGCGAGCGCATCGAAGTCCGCCTGCGCGGCGGCCAAAGAGTAGGTCCCGTTCGCACTGCCCGTCGAATTGAAAGCGGCGACACCATCTTGATTTGGATCGCGCAGATCAATGCCGTAAATCGCGGCCCGGCGGCGCAAATCCCGGAGCCAGTTCCACATGTACATGATCGTGTCTTTGCCGCCGATGTCGCGCATGGAGTCGTTCGTCACCGTGTCATATGACTGCGTCGAGGAGTTCCAAATTGCTCGCTGCGACCAAGCATATTGGTTGGTGAGGTTCAACTGGCTACAGCCGCCGGCGATCGGAGAGATGGCGGCGACGAAGTCGCCAACGACGCGGAAGAGGGGGTCGACGACGCCGCCCTTCAGCGTCGGCGGGAAAGTCATGTTGACCTTCGACTCGAAAGTAGCGAGAGCGGCGCGGCCGGTGGGGTCGCCGACGACTCTCGTGAAATCGAAGCGCTCCGCGTCGTAACAATAGGAATTGATGATGTTCGCCGCGAAGTCGGTGTCGTCGAGAAAGGCATGCACGTCGACTGACCCTAGGTGCTGCTGAGTCGGGTCGCTATTCTGCAGCTTGGCGATCGCGGCATTGAGTAGAGTCACCGTTGCAGCGTCCGCGGTGACCAACTTCGCTTCTTGCGCGAACGACAGATCGAGGGCCGTATTCAAGCCAAAATGCGAACCGCCATAGACTTTGATGCCAACCGCGTTGATGGCGCTGGCTAGCATGAAGCTCTTAACGTATTTCTGGAGGACGGATTTGCCCGTGCCGCCGAGATCAGCGTCGACCGTCGAAAAACTGGCGAGCGCTAGCTTCAGCGTCGGGCGACGGTCGTCATGCACATAGGCGTGGTCTACCATCATGTAGCCCCAGATCTTGAGGGTCTCGTCGGTTACGTCGGTGATCGAAGTTTCCAAAGTCAACGCCGTGTAAGTATTGGCAAGCAGACTCTTGGTGATGTCGGGCGAATGGTTTTTGCGGCTTTCGGATAGCTTTTGGTAGAACTCCTCGACGAGGCGGCGGCCTTCCACCGCTTCGTCGCCGTGAAGGCTCGTGCCCTGACCTTGCAGAGACGCGAGGTAGTAGCGGTTCAACACTGCTTGCGGGGCCCAGTTGTGGCTCTTGATCGCTGCGAGGGAACCCGTAAAGGACATGTCAGTTAGCGAACTCGTCCCGTCAGTGATCGAGTAGCCCACGTGACAGGCCGCCTCTTTGTCCGCGTCGACCCAGAGCTGGAGCCGCGGCGCGACAAAGCCGTCCGACGGGAAGTACTTCGCGTATTGAGTCTCTCGCCAAGCGACACCTGGGGCCGTCCGTGACGCGTAGTCGGGCAAGGTAGAGTAATCGCCCGCCAGAACCTTGTGTTTATCGACGTCGGAGACGACGTGAGTTTTGTAGAGGCTGAAAAGGCCGGTCTGCACGACGAGTGACGAAAAGAAATTCGATACGGCGACCTTGATCGAACCCGGTGCGATGACGGATTCAGCAGCGGTTTGAACGAAATTTTCGGCCTTCAAGGTCCCCGTGTCCACGTCCAAGGTCAAGTCGACCGAGACGCTCGTCGTGTTGCCGGCGATGCCACCAAGGAATTTCAATGCGAGCAAGTCCGACGTACCGTTGCTATTTTGATGAATGATGGCGACGACGAGTTGCTTGTTTTGAAAGCCGTCACAGTCGATGCCGAAGTTGCCGGACGAGGCGTTGACCTTGCCGAGGCATGCGACCTGATTCGTGATGTCTGCGGTCATCGCCTTCACATACATTCCGTCGAGCGGCCCGACGAGGCTTAAACCAGGGTCGTTCGCAACCTGCAAGGTGCCTGAGACATTGACCTTACTCGAAGAGGATTTCGACGCGGGGGTCGAATTGGATGAACTGGTTGGCGTGGCCGAGCCGGTGTCGGAGGTATCGACGGCGACTTGGCCCGGCTGCGCGCCCGAGTTGACCCCTTCTGGGTCGGAAGACCCCGAATCACCGCCGCCCGAGCTGCTTTTGCTGCAGCCACTGAACGCGGCCAAGGCAAAGATTGCCAACGCCAGAATTTGGGGGCAACTCGACCGTAGAGGCAATGAGCGCATGGGGCATCCCTCAGAGCAAATTATTGGCCTGACGATGAAATCCATCGGCACGATTTCAGGGAACTAAAGGTCTCAAATTAGCAAACGGCCTAAGGGACCATTTTGATTCGACAATGGACGGGAAACTAAGGTGCGGCTCCGAGATTTATTAGCTCGAGGCGCGCCTGTTTCACGACGTTCAAAGTTTGCCGCCTGGCCTCCTCGACCTTTGATTCCATTTTAACCAGACGGCGGCACTCTTCGATTCGCCCTCGGATGACGCGGTGGC
>JAYWBY010000454.1:0-4266 GCA_043781115.1 Pseudomonadota bacterium | reverse complement strand
CCACCATTGCCATACGTCGTTTCGCCTTTGATGACGAAAAAACGTTTCCTCCAGGAATTCCCGGCACCGAAGACCTTCGACGGCATCGAGGCCAAGGTCGTGCAAACCAACAACCCCCTCATCGCCACTGGCATGAGCAAGCCCGGGTCGGTGACGATTACGCCCGTCGAACCTAACGCCTCCTTGATCGGCGCCTCAGGCGTGTCGACGGCGACCAACGCCGACTATGCTTTCCGCCTCGAATTCAACTTCGGCGACCACGCGGGTACCGGCGCATTGGGTTTGAACAAGGTCGCGACCTACTACGTCAAGGGCGGCAAATTCGAAGCGATCATCGTCGAGACGGGCGTCGCGGACGCGCCCGTGGTCAACTACGGCAAGTAAAGCGATCGGCGCTTCACCAGTAGATGCCAGTCTCGAACGTCAGAATTCGCGGATAGGTCCCGTATTCGCTGCGCACTTCCTTGCCGGCCGGCCCTTTGCCTTGCGGCAAGAGATAGGCGACGGACACGTCGGCGTTCTCGGCGACCGCATAGCTGGCGTTGGTCGAAATCAGCGCCGACTTATCGGTCATGTTGCCGATGACCACGCTCTTCAAGTTCACCAACGGAGTCAAATCATAAGCGGCGGTGAGACCTGAATAGTTTCTTCCGATGAAGAGCAGGGGTGGATTCGGATCGTCTTTCAGCTTGGCGTAGTCGGCCGCGCTGCCGTAACCGGAGCCGTGAAAAAACTGCTCGAACGTCAAAATGAGCGGCGGCAGAGGACGGCAGTCGATCCCGGCCGCCGCTTCGGCGCTGCTCAAAGCCAAGGTTCGGTGCTTCTTCTGGTGGCCTTCGGCCCGGATACCGAAAGGTCCGGCCTCCCCTTGCAGAGTGAAGCCCGCCATGTCGAAGGCGCCAAGCTTGCCGCCGAGGAGCGCCCCCTCGAAACCCGCCAAAGTGTAGGAAGCACGCAGTAGAGCCGACGATTCCGTCGCCGAGTAGTGACTTTCTTGTGGCTTACCGACGCGCCCGACCAAGGCCTCGGACGAATAACCGGCGACGCCCATGACCGAGACCTGCCCGTTCTTGCCGAAGCCGTAGTCGAACTTGGCGGCGTCGACCCCGGGCTTATACTCGCGATAGAACGTCTCCGGCCGGAACGGCGCGAAGAAGTCGTTGGGGGCGAACATCGTCGTCGTGGCCATGTTGATCGGGAAGCGTCCCACGGCCAACTCGCCAGCCCCGACTTTGCTTCGGACGTTCAAGCGATCGACCGTCAGATAGCCGTCGAGATTGTGGCTGTCGTGCCAATGCCGCTCCAACTTCGGCGTACGGTTCCGCTCCTCGGTGCCGTTGAGGATGAGTTGGGAAGCCGACGCCTTGTCGGTCGAGCCAAGCAAGAGATTATAGGCATTGAACTCAAGGCGAAGCGCGGGACTGGTCTCGTACTTCAGGATTTCACGGGCAAGCACCTTGTTGCTCGCTTCCGAGTCATAGCCAAAGAGCTCCTTGTTGTTGGGATTCTCCGCGAATCCCGTGACCGTTCGCACGTTCGTTTGAGAGGTGACTCCGGGGGCAGCGGAGGCTCGCAGCGCCGCTATCAGGACGATGAGTTTCAAACAGTTCAACGCGGCCTCACTTCGACGGGACAACTTTCGACGGCACAAATCGTCCGTCCACCAGGGGAATGATACGCCGAGCACGATCCATCACTCGCTGATCGTGAGTCGAGAAAATGAACGTCACGCCCAGCTTCTGATTTAGCTCTTGGATCAGGTCGAGGAGCGAAATGGCGGTCTTCGAGTCGAGGCTGGCGGTCGGCTCATCCGCCAGGACGATGGCCGGCCTCGGCGCCAGCGCGCGGGCGATCGCCACGCGTTGCTGCTGGCCGCCAGAAAGTTCGCTCGGCAGGCGGCCGGCGAGGTCGGCCAGCCCGACTTGTCCGAGGGCTTCCATCGTGCGTTCGCGTCTCTCGGACTTTGGCACCTTCTGCAGCGCCAGAATAAACTCGGCGTTCTCGTAAGCCGTGAGGATCGGGATGAGGTTGTGAGACTGAAAAACGAAGCCGATCCGGTCGCGGCGCAGGAGCGCCAACGCGGTTCTGTCGAGGGTCTCGAGCTTCCGACCTTCGACTTCGACGGAGCCGGACGTCGGCTCGTCGAGTCCCCCGATCAAATTGAGCAGCGTCGTCTTGCCCGATCCCGAGGGACCGCAAAGGGCCGCGAGTTCGCCCTTCTTGACGTCGAAGCTGATGCCGCTCAACGCCTCGACGCGGCCGATACCCTCCCCATACGCTTTGCCGACGGCGCCTAACTTGACCACGGGAGCTGGGTTTTTTTGGTTCATCGCCCCATCCTCAGGTACTTCGAATGGTTCTGACGGGAGCGGTCCATGCGGCCTTGGCCGCGGGATAGGCCACGGAAACCAGAGTCATCAGTAGCAGCGCCGCGCCGATCATTCCGAGGTCAGCGGGAGACAACCGGCAGCCTATCACGAAGTCTATCGCCACGCCTCCGGCGTCGAGCTTTTCGCCCATCAGCCAAGTCATGTCGATGCCCACGCGGCTGAGATAAAAATAAAGCGGCGAGGCGCTCGCGGCACCCAAGGCGAGCCCTATGGCTCCAATCAAGACCGCCTCCCAGCCGACCATGAACATCAAGCCGTAAGGCGTCATCCCGACGGCCAGCATGATGCCGAACTCGCGGCGCCGCTCGATGACGTTCAGCATCATCGTGTTGAGAATTCCCGAAGCAATGATCACGCCGATGAACACCAGCAGAACGCGATAAATCGCCTCGTCGATGCGAATGTATTGGGCCAGATCCGGCAGACTCTCTCGCCAATCTCGCGCCTCGATCGCGGGGTCGTGGTTCTTTGACGCTATTTCCACGGCGAGGCGCTCCGTGGCCACTCCTGGGGCGGCGTAAACGGCGATCAAAGACGCCTCGCCAGGCGCGAAGCCGACGACCTTTTGCAAGGCCGCGAGCGGCAGGAGAACCAAGTGACCGTCGAACTCGAAGCTGCCAGTCCGAAAGATTCCTCGAACGTAGGCAAGGTGGGAAACCATCTGCCCGTTGAGGTCCGTCGTCGTATAAACGATTTTTCCGCCCAGTTCGAGCTTGAGATGTTCCGCCATCGCCGCCCCGACGAGGCAGCCAAGCTCGTCCTCGGCGGCCCAGGGCTTCCCGATGGCCAAACCTTGAAGAAAGAGGTTGTTGTCTCCAGTCTCCTTCGCCGCGTCGATCCCCAGCAAGGCGGCGCCGGTGTTCTTGCCCGAGGTCATGACCACGGCGTTGCTGAAAATTCGGGGAACGGCGGACCGAATCGTGACGGAGTCGGCCGCGAGGTTCTTCAATGGGTCTTCGAAGGCGAAGTGGATTGCGGCGCTCGGCGTCTCGAGATAGCCCCGCCGCGCGATCATGACGTGGCCGTAACCCGCCTTGGTTCCCGCAGCGACCAGGCGGTCGTAAGTGCTCTGACGAGTGCCCACGAACAAGACGCTGAGCCAAACGCCGAAGGCGACCGACAAAGCGGTGATCAAGGTCCGCCGGCGGTGACGCCAGAGGTTTCTAGAAGCAAAAGTTAGGGACATCATTCCCAAAGTCTAAACCTTCGTCAGCGTTCGCGTAGCGCGGCCGTCAGTGACACGTAGGCCACCTCCACCGCCGGAAAAATCGCAAAAAGCGGGAGCATGAAAACCAGGAAGAGGACGGGTGCCAGCACCTGCTTCGCGCCGAGCTTCGCGTGAATGATGGGTTCGAGGTTCATGCCGGCGAAAGCCAAGCGGTCGATCATGGGCGAGAAGTCGAGGCCATACTTCTGAAAGTAGAACGCCGCGGGCAAGCCGATGGCCCAGGCCAGCACGCCGGCGGCCACCGCCAACCAGGTCGTCTCCGCCAAAACCAAGACCAAAACCTGCGTAGGCGTCATCCCGACCGCCTGCATAATGCCAAATTCCCGTAGGCGGTCGTGCACCGTCATGAACATCATGTTGAGGATCAGGCCACCGAGCGCCAGGTAGGTGAACGCCAAAGTGAAGTAAGCCGTGACGGAGAGCAGATCGAGCATGCGAGCGAGCAAAGGCTTTAGTTGTCTCCAGGAGTCGAGCTTGCCCCCGAGTTGGTCCGCGATACCGAGGGCCGCAAGGCGGGAGGCCGCTTCGTTTAAGGATTCGTCGCCGCTCCCTCGACTGATCGCCAGCTCGTGGACGCCCGTAGTCAGCTCGAAGAACTGCCGAAATGTTTGCTCGACCGCATAGACGCTGCGATTGTCCGTCTCACCG
>JAYWBY010000453.1:0-27944 GCA_043781115.1 Pseudomonadota bacterium | reverse complement strand
TCGTCGCCTGTGCCGTGATGTGGCCGTGCCGCAAGCGTTCGACGAGCACGTACACCGCTGCGGCCAGGAAGGCGACAGCGACGACGGTCACGACGGCCGATCCCCGAAGCCATGCCGGCACGAACGCGGCAAGGGCGAGGAGTTTCACGTCGCCGAGGGCGATGCCTGATGAGACAAGCCAAACCAAGCCGGCGACAAGGCCGACCAACGTGGCCAACCCGAGCGCCGTGAGGAATCGGTTCATCTCAGACAGCCGAACCGTATCGACCACTGCGGCGACCAGCATGCACGCTGTCGTCTGAGCCACGATCGTCCGTGGCACCCGACGAGTCGCCATGTCCGATGCGGCGAGCATCGTCAATCCGATGGCAGCGGGTGCAACCGACAGCAAGCCGGTTCGCCAAACAAGCAGCACTGCCACGCATGCTCCGACGAAACCGGCCCTCCCGGCTCGGAATGTCTGCGTGACAGTGAGTGCGATCACTACGTCCGACTGTCCCGTAGAACCCCGACGCGACACGCCGCTGGGACGGGATCGGCCACGACCCCCGATTGGGCGGCTCCGAGTCGTTGTAGTTCGGTGATCAACTTCCACAACACGTATACCCACCCCCCAGCGAGTCTCGGCGTTACAAGTTGCTCCAGAAATTAATAGGGATGCTCGTCGAGATTGCGGATGGTGGCCAACAAACGCTCTCCGTAGAAATAGGACTGCGCATCGTGCGCGACGCATTCGGATCGGCCCTCAACGCGGCCATTCGACCGACGGAACCACCTCGCGGACTCGGTGGGTGGCAGCTACCGGTTTGTGAATGTAACGCCAGCAGTAGTTCGGGCGAGAGTGAGCAGGCGACCGAGAACCGCAAAAAGGGAGCGCAATGGTGATGCAGAGCGACCGGGCCATGCTTCTCGACATCGAGCAATTGGCCAACAGACTTGGTGTTTCAGTGCGCTACGTGCGCCGCCTCGTGGCGGAGCGTCGAATCGAGTACATAAAGGTCGGTCACCTCGTTCGCTTCGAACCACAACAGGTCGAGCGTTGGATCGACCACAGTCGGGTCAGCGCGCTTCGCTCACTGCGATAGGCCAGTCGGCCGTCCGCTGCACTTCTCGGGCACGTGTAACGGCTCCGCTGATTAGAGCGATCACAGAGTCGGGTCTCCGGCCATAGATCGCTCGAACGGCAAGACATAGTCAAGTTGTGGTCTTGGTCTAACGCAGGAAAGGCGCTAAGAGTGTTCGTTTGTGCTCTCATCGCTGGATTCGCACAGCTAGTATCAAAAATGTGGCGGATACCCGAGCTTTTCCTTATGTATGTCGGCAATCCATGGCAGTACATGCTGTTACGTGGTCGGGGCTTGGCTGTTCACAGTGCTGACCGATCACCAGGCGAAATTCTTCGCGCTCGAACTTCTTCGGCACGCGCCGATGGGCGACACGAGTCGCATCGGCACGGCGTTGCTCGACGCTCAGGTCGATCTGAACCCGCATCAGGTCGACGCCGCCCTGTTCGCGTTCCAGTCCCCGCTCTCGAAGGGCGTGATCCTCGCTGACGAGGTCGGTCTCGGAAAGACGATCGAGGCTGGTCTCGTCGTCACGCAACGCTGGGCCGAGGGTCGGCGTCGGATCCTCATCGTCACGCCGGCAAGTCTGCGTAAGCAGTGGGCGCAGGAACTTGCGGACAAGTTCTTCCTGCCCTCGGTCATCCTGGAGGCGAAGTCGTTCAACGCCGCTGTTCGCTCCGGGGCGAAGAACCCGTTCCGGTCCGCAGCCGAGGAACCAGCCATCGTCATCTGCTCGTACCAGTTCGCAGCCCGACGCGACGAGGAGTTGTCCGCCGCTGGCTGGGATTTAGCCGTGCTCGACGAGGCCCATCGGCTTCGTAACGTCTACAAGCCCGGCGCACGTATCGCGACGGCGATTCGGTCGGCACTGTCTACGACGCCCAAGATCCTGCTCACGGCGACGCCGCTGCAAAACTCGTTGATGGAGCTGTACGGACTGGTCAGCGTGATCGATGAGCACCACTTCGGAGATGCCAAGAGCTTCCGCGCCCAGTACTCGCGGCTTGCCGACGACGGGCGATTCGAGGATCTGAAGGCCCGCCTCGCTCCGGTCTGCCATCGGACGTTGAGGCGGCAGGTCGTCGAATACGTCAGCTACACCAACCGCGTGCCGATCACGCAAGAGTTCTGGCCTACGGCCGACGAGCAGGCGCTTTACGACATGGTCTCCGACTACCTGCGCCGCCCCGAGCTGCAGGCGCTTCCGGCGAGCCAGAAAACCCTCATGGTCCTCGTCATGCGCAAGCTGCTGGCTTCCTCGACGTTCGCAATCGCCGGAGCGTTGGACTCGCTCGGTCAAAAGCTGCAAGGGCTTCTCAAAAACGACGAGAAGGCGCGAACCAAGCTCGCCGGCCAGCTCGACGAGGCGTTCGAGGCAGACTTCGAGGCGATGCCTGAAATGGCCGAGGAGTGGGGACTTGATGGTGCCCCCGATGACGACCCGTCGACTCTCACTGAGGTCCAGCGATCGGCGGTTGCGGCTGAGATCGATGAACTCGTGACTTTTCGAGATCTCGCCGTGTCGATCACCGAAAACGCCAAGGGTGTAGCCCTGCTGGCCGCGCTGCATACGGGATTCTCGAAAGCCGCCTCCCTCGGTGCCGCAGACAAGACCGTGATCTTCACCGAGTCGCGCCGGACGCAGGACTACCTGGTTCGGTTGCTCTCACGGAACGGGTACGAAGGTCAGATCGTGCTGTTCAACGGCACCAACAGCGACCCAGACTCCAAGGATGTCTACAAGCGTTGGAAGGAGCAGCACCAAGGAACCGATCAGGTGACGGGCTCGCCGACCGCTGACATGCGTGCAGCGCTCGTCGAGCGGTTCCGTAGCGACGCGAAGATCATGATCGCCACCGAGGCTGCCGCCGAAGGCATCAACTTGCAGTTCTGCTCGATGGTCGTGAACTACGACCTGCCATGGAATCCCCAGCGAATCGAGCAGCGAATTGGCCGATGCCATCGCTACGGCCAGAAGCACGATGTCGTCGTCATCAACTTCATCAACCGTGGCAACGCAGCTGACCAGCGAGTCTTCGAACTGCTCGACGAAAAGTTCCGGCTCTTCTCGGGCGTCTTTGGGGCAAGCGACGAGGTACTCGGGGCGATTGAGTCCGGCGTGGACATCGAACGCCGAATCGCTGCGATCTACCAGGAGTGCCGCACGACCGACGCAATCGAGACCGAGTTCGCTCAGCTTCGGCTTGAGCTCGATACCCAAATCTCGGAGACAATGAGTGACACTCGCCGCAAGCTCTTGGAGCACTTCGACGCCGAGGTCCACGATCGACTCCGCGTCAGCCTTGCCGAGAGCAGCGAGTTCATCGACCGTGCTGAGGAGCAGCTGTGGCGGGTCACCGAACATCTGCTTGGCGAATACGCAAGCATCGACTCAGCGACGAGATCCTTCGACCTGCGCAGCGCACCGCCGTGCGCCCCTGGCACGGCCACCGGCCGTTACCGGCTGAGTCGATCCGATGTGGATGACGCTGTCCGCTATCGCCGCGGACATCCGCTGGCCGTAGGAGTCCTCGCTCAAGCTTCGGTTCTCGACGCCCCTCACGCATCCTTGACCTTCGCGTATACCGACTGGCCGGTGAGGTCCCAGGCCATCGAGTCCCTGGTGGGCAGCTCGGGCGTGATGATCGTCGAGCACCTCAGCCTCACGGGCGAGGCGATGGAGGACCATCTCCTGATCTCGGTGCTCACCGACGATGGGTGCGAACTCGCAGAGGACCAGGCGCGGCGTCTACTCGATGTACCGGCCTGTGCCTCAGGAGCCGGGCCGGTAAGCGTGCCCGAGCATCTCGAAGCCCTCGCCGAAACTCGGCGAGACGCAACGCTTGATGAGATCGGGGCGCGACAAGGGCGATGGTTCGAGGAGGAGATGGACAAACTCGATCGCTGGGCGGAAGACAAACGCGCCGGACTGAAGGCAGACCTGCGCGAGCACGACGACCAGCTGAAAGATCTGAAGCGTGAAGCACGCCAAGCTTCTAGCCTCCCGGAGAAGCTGGCCACCCAACGCAAGATCAAGCACGTCGAGACTGATCGCGACGATGCTTGGCGCACCTACGACTCTGAAGCACGCACCATCGAGCGCGCCAAAGAGACCCTCATCGACGACGTCGAGGCCCGCCTCGCCGTCAACCAATCCGTCGACCGGGTCCTCACGATCCGCTTCACGATTACCTGATCTCCATGGAGAACCCGCTTGTGAACAACGACCTACCGGAACGATTCGATCTCGCATCGGCGAGCCCAGCCGACGAACGCCTCGACCTGCTTCGGGCCAACTTTCCCGAGGTCTTTCGCGAGGGTGAGGTCGACTTCGACGCACTACGTCGGTCGCTCGGTGACGCGGTCGATCAAGGTCACGAACGGTTCGGGTTGACCTGGCCGGGAAAGGCCGAGTGCATGAACGTCATCCAGCAACCATCCATTGGGACTCTCATTCCGCTGCTTGATGAATCGGTCGACTGGGAGACCACGCATAACGTGATCATCGAGGGGGAAAACCTCGAAGCTCTCAAGCTCCTGCAGAAGGCGTACTACGGCGAGGTCAAGATGATCTACATCGACCCGCCCTATAACACCGGCAAAGAGTTCATCTACCCGGACAACTTCCGCGAAGGTCTTGCCGACTATCTCCGTTACTCAGGCCAGGTCGGCGAGGACGGTTTTAGGGTTTCCGCCAATGCCGAGACCGACGGCCGTTACCATTCTAAATGGCTGTCAATGATTTACCCGAGATTGTTTCTTGCGAGAAACCTGCTCCGTCAAGACGGCGTGATCTTCGTATCGATCGACGACCATGAGATTCACAGCCTCGTGTTGCTCCTCAACGAAATATTTGGTGAGGAGAATCATGTTGGAACCATCGTTTGGAAGAATGCGACGGACAATAATCCGACAAGAATTGCAACCGAGCACGAATATATTGTTTGCTACGCGCGCTCCATCGACGATCTTGACCCGGATTGGAGAAGCGGTGACTCTGCTGTTAGAGACTTGCTTGTCGACGTCGGCCAGCAGCTTTGTGGCGACTACCCTGATGCGGCCCAGCTCTCGGTTAAGTACTCCGAGTGGTTCCGAATTCACAAGTCGGAACTGGGCCCGCTTGATCGCTACAAGTACATCGATGCCGACGGTATCTATACCGGAAGTCAGTCGGTCCACAACCCAGGCAAGGAAGGCTATCGCTACGACTTGCTGCACCCGAGTACGGGGCGACCGTGCAAACAACCTCTGATGGGATATCGATTCCCGCCAGAAACAATGGCGAAGTTGGTGGAGTCGGGACGAATTATATTCGGGGACGATGAAAACAAGATTGTCGAACTAAAAGTGTATGCGAAGGACTACAAGCAGAAGCTCGGTAGTCTCTTCGAACTGGACGGGCGGCTCGGTGCCAACGAGTTGCGGACTCTCTTTCCCGAGACCGACAAGGTGTTTACTAACCCAAAGCCAAGCGCGCTGATTGCCGAAATAATCCCATTCGTGTGTTCGGGCAACGACCTAGTTCTTGATTTCTTCGCTGGCTCTGGAACAACTGCACATGCTGTGATGCTCGTGAATGAGCGGCTGAGCTGTGCCCTACGGTTTGTTCTCGTACAACTCCCTGATCCGGGGTTTGAGGCACGAACTGGCCTTTCAATCTCAAGGACGACGATGGAGCGCGTGCGCCGGGTTGCTGCCCGTCGGCCGCAGCAGGAAGAACTCAGCTTCGATAGTGCTACTCGCGATCGCGGCTTTCGGGCCTTTCGACTGGCTCCCTCAAACTTCACCGTTTGGGAAGCTGCTCCCGGCCCAACTGAAGACCTCAATCATCAGCTAACGCTCGCTGTTGAGCATGTCACACCGACAGCCACCGAGGGTTCGATGCTCGCCGAGCTGTTGCTCAAGTCGGGGTACCCGCTTACCTCGACCACCGACTGTGTGGATTTCAGCGGGTCGGCTGGTTACTCCGTTGCAGATGGCGCTCTACTGGTCTGCCTTTCCAAGACCCTGACGATCGAGGCGTTCGAGGCGATGGTAGATCGGGACCCGGCGATGATTCTCGTCCTGGATGCGGGATTTGGCGGCAGCGACGAGCTGAAGGTGAACGCGCTTCAGGCCGTCCGCGCTAGAAATCAGCGAGTGGGGAGTGACATCGCCCTTCGGGTGGTGTGACGCGCGATGACTGAACTCAAGTTGAAGTTCGACTCCACATTGGAGTTTCAAAGCGATGCGATTGCGAGCGTCGTTGGTCTCTTTGCTGGTCTGCCCATTGCTGACGCTCAGTTCTCCATCGCGTCGCAGTCGGCGTCGCAGCTCGCCTTCTCCGAGCTGGGAGTGTCCAATCCCGTTGCCGATGACCGGGATGAGTTTGCGGAGCTGACGCTGTCCAACCTTCGTTCGGTGCAGGAGCGTAACGGCATCCCGATGCGCGACGAGCTGGATGGCATGAACTTCTCGATCGAGATGGAGACGGGTACAGGTAAGACGTACGTCTACCTGAGATCAATGTTCGAACTGAACAGAGTTTACGGTTTCACGAAGTTCGTCATCGTCGTACCGAGCATTCCGATCCGCGAGGGCGTCCTCGCGAGTATCCGACTGTTGCGCCATCATCTCACGGGAATGTATACGCAGCCGTTCGATGCCTCCGTATATGACTCTAAGCAGCTTGGTCGGGTTCGTCAGTTTGCCGCCGCCAACACGATTCAGGTTCTTGTGATGAACATCCAAGCCTTCCAGAAGGACGTCGAGGAGGCGCAGGACCCGGCGAAGGCGAACATCATCAACCGTGCCCAGGATCGGTTGTCGGGCCGTCGGCCGATCGAATTCATTCGAGCTACTCGGCCGGTAGTGATCCTCGACGAGCCGCAGAACATGGAGTCACCCGCTGCTGCCGCGGCGATTGCCCGGTTGGACCCGTACTGCACGCTTCGCTTCTCGGCAACGCACAAGAATCAATACAACCTGATCTACCGACTTGGCCCGATCGACGCGTACGACATGAACCTCGTCAAGCGGATCGAGGTCGCCAGCGTCCAATCCGATGACAACTACAACGCGGCGTTCGTTCGGTTAATCCAGGTTGACGCCTCGAAGCAGCGGGCGCAGGTCCAGATCAACCATGGACAGGGCGTCGCAGCGAAACAGAAGAAGGTCTGGGTCAAGCGTCGTAGCGACTTGGCCCTCGTGTCGGACAATCGCCAGGAGTACGCCAGCGGCTACATCGTCGACGACATCTCGTTTCGGCCTGGTGCCGAAGCCGTCGAGTTCTCCAACGGTGAGGATGTCACCATTCGCGAGGCAGCTGGCTCTTTCGACCAGGACGTGCGGCGCGCCCAGGTCTACGAAACCGTTCGTCAACACCTGGACAAGGAGACGACACTTGGCCCGCTCGGGATAAAGGTTCTGTCGCTCTTCTTCATCGACAAGGTCGCGAACTATCGCGCTATCGATGAGCATGGAAATCCAGCGCTTGGGCCAATCGGCCATTGGTTCGAAGAGGCATACGTCGAGCTCACCGCCCAACCCAGGTACGCGAAACTCAACCTCCCACCGGTGAATGCTGTCCATGATGGCTACTTCGCGGTGGACAACAAGGGTGCCTACAAGGACACGCGCGGCACAGGCGAGGCGGACACCTCGACGTACGACCTGATCATGCGTGACAAGGAGCGATTGCTCTCGACTGACGAGCCGCTCCGGTTCATTTTCAGTCACTCCGCCCTTCGCGAAGGCTGGGACAACCCCAACGTCTTCCAGATCTGCACTTTGAACGACTCGAAATCGACCGACCGTAAGCGACAGGAAATCGGACGCGGGCTCAGGCTCCCGGTCAACCAGGCTGGCGAACGCATCCACGACCCCCAAATCAATCGGCTCACCATCATCGCTAACGAGGCATACGACCAGTTCGCCCGAACTCTGCAAGCCGAGTACGAAGAAGATACGGGTCAACGTTTCGGAATTGTACCCAAAGAAGTGTTCTCGAAGCTCAGGCTTCCGGTCGGGCCAGGCGAGCCGGCAAGAGCCCCAATCGGACAGGAGAACTCCGCAGCGGTGTGGGCTCATCTCCAGGCCGAGGGCTACGTCGACGCGAACGGATCAGTACTTCCGAAGTTCAACCCCTCAGCAGATGGCTTCGAACTCAACGTCCCATCCGGCTTTGAACCGATTCGGGCAGAGATCAGCGACGCCGTCTCGAAGTTCGTGTTCGCAAACCGTGTGATCGACGCCAGGAAACGACAAAAGGTTCACTTCCGGAAACAGGTTACCCTCGACCCCGAGTTCAAGGAACTGTGGGAACGCATCAGCAAGCGAACGAAATATCGTGTCTCACTCTCGACTGACAAGCTCGTCGCCGAAGCCGTAGCCGCCATCGTCGACGCGGATCCGATCGAGCCTCCCAAGATTCGGGTGAAGACCGTTGAGATCGAACACACCGCCACCGGGCTCGGAACGGACAAGGTTGTCGACTACCGCAACTATGACACCGCTCGGCCCACGCTGCTTCCAGACATCCTCGCCGATTTGCAGAACGGCACAGACCTCACGCGGGCGACGCTCGTGCGGATCCTCATCGAGTCCGGGCGGCTCAAGGACTTCACCGTCAACCCACAAGCTTTCATAACGCTCGTCACGACCAAGATCAACGGAGCGATGCGAAGTCAGATGGTCGACGGGCTCGACTACGTGCCCATTCCCGGCCTCAGCTGGGAAATGCACCGTCTAGAGCCGGGCCTTGACGAGGAGGTCGAGCGATACGTGTCTCGGCTTTACAAGGTCCAGCACGACGGGAGGACCCCGTTTGACCATGTGGAGATTGACTCCGATGTCGAGCGACGTTTCGCCAAGGGTCTCGATGACAACAAGAGCGTGAAGTTCTTCATGAAGCTCCCGAGCTGGTTCCAGGTGGACACGCCGCTCGGTCCCTATAACCCTGACTGGGCGATCGTGTTCGAAGATACGCACCGCGTGTACCTCGTCCGCGAGACCAAGGGTACGCAGGACGCCGAAAAGCGTCGTCACGAGGAGAACGTCAAGATCGAGTGCGCCAAGCGCCACTTCAAGGCAATCGGCGTCGACTACGCCGTCGCGACTGACGTCGAAGGCATGATCAACCATCTGGCGGGAGCGGAATTGTGAAAGCCGAGTCACTCAACGCGAAGGACCTCTTCGAGAAGAACGTTCGTTACGTGATCCCGACGTTCCAACGGCCATACGTTTGGAACAAGGCAGACCAGTGGGAGCCGCTGTGGGAGGACGTCGAGCACGCAGCCGAAAAATACCTCGACGCACTTGACCAAGTCGGTGAGGACGAGCTGGCCAAGGCCGAGGAGATCGCCGGGCGCCACTTCCTGGGAGCGATCGTCGTCCAGCAGGAGCTCACTGGGTCGTCCGAGATCGAGACCCGCACTGTCATTGACGGTCAGCAGCGGCTGACCACTATTCAGCTCTTACTCGATGCGGCCCAAGCCGTCGCTGAGGAGCAGGGGTGGACCGAGGTCGCCGAAGGGTTAACCGACCTCGTGTTGAACAACAAGCGCTACGCGAGACGCGATCCGGATCACATCTTCAAGCTCTGGCCGACGTCGACGGATCGGCCAGCCTTCCGTGCAGCGATGCGCAACGGGGCGGACACCCGACCGTTCGCGACGTCGCGCATTCTTCAAGCCCACGACTACTTCAGACTCCGGATCGCTGAGTGGGTCCGGAAGGCGGTGGATGACGCGGATCGAGCGCGTCGAGTTCACGCGCTTGAAACGGCTCTACTCGGGCTGATCGAACTGGTCGTCATCGACCTCGGTGCGAACGACGATGCCTTCGTCATCTTCGAGACGCTGAATGCCCGCGGTACCCCGCTTCTGGCCAGTGACCTGGTCAAGAACTATGTGATGCAGACCACGGCTGCCGCGGGCAATGACCCAGACGAGCTTCATGCCGAGTTCTGGATTCAGTTCGAGAAGGACACGTGGTGGCGCGAGGAAGTACGGCAGGGCCGCCTGACGCGACCCCGGCTCGACATGTTTCTCGACCACTGGCTTGAACTCCGCCAGCACGAGGACGTTGCAAGCCACGACGTGTTTCCGAACTTCCGCCGGTACGTCGAGGACGGTCACCGACACATCCGAGACGTCGTAGCGGACATGCAGCTCGTCGGAGCGAAGTACCGGGAAATTGAAGAGATCGATCCCTGGTCACCGGAGGGAACCTTCCTCTATCGATGGCGGACGATTGATGCCGGCACGAGCACCCCCGTGCTTCTGTGGTTGTTCAGCCAGCCCGCGAGCGCCTTGAGCGGAGCCGAACGCCTGGCCTGCCTCCGGGTGCTTGAGAGTTTTCTCGTTCGCCGGATGATCGGTCGGCTGACGACGAAGGACTACAACAAGTTCTTCCTCGACGTTCTCAAGCGACTCGACGAGGCTGGACCAGCAAGCGCTCGCCGCACTCTCATCGACTATCTGAACGAACAGGCCTCCGAGTCCCGCCAGTGGCCGAGCGACGCCGAGTTCCGAGCCGCGCTTATCGACCTACCCCTATACAGGCTTCTGACGCGAAGTCGGCTGAGGTTCGTGCTTGAGGCGCTTGAAGATCACATGCGGACGACAAAGTCCGAAGATCAACACGTACCTCGCGGCAAGCTGACGATCGAGCACATCCTTCCGCAAGCATGGCCGGAGCACTGGCCCTTCGGCGCACCCACTGCTGACGAGGGAACCGGAGCCCAACGTGATCGCGTGCTGCACACCATCGGCAACCTGACGCTGGTGACCTGGAGCCTCAACCCGGCGATGTCCAACGCAGGATGGACCCAGAAGCGCAAAGCGCTGTCGGAACACACGACGCTCAGGCTGAACGCCCGCCTCCTCAATCGCTGGTCAGACCGATGGAGCGAGGACACGATCGCCGAACGAGCGGCGGACCTCGCTGACATGGCGATCGCCATCTGGCCGCGAACGGGGCCAGAGACCACCATCGGACTGATCGGCGTACAGACGTCAGCTTCGACTTAGATCAACTTTGCTGGCCTTGAACTATCCCAGGCGCGGCTGCCCCCCACGATACCTGCCGTTGCAGAACAGAGGTAGCGCTAGGGGAGAAGCGACGAGAGTGCCACCCCAAAGATTGAAGCTCCTAAGTCTTCGAGTCGGCCAGTAGCCCGGAGGTTGTTCTCAACGGACTCTTGGTCAAGCGAGCGCCCCGAACACGAGCCTATGAAGGAGCGAGTTGAGAGTGCCAGCATGGCAGTCAGATCGTGACCCCGAAACAGTGGTAGACCCGTGGATTGGCATACAGGCGCGGAATCTCTAATCCAACGACCGATGTCCGCGCGTGTGGCGGTTCCCGTCTTCCGGTTGGAAAACAAGCGGTCCACAAAGGAATTGATATCAAGGGTCATGTTCGCTTTGTCGACCGATTTTTCGAGAGGCACATCCTTAAAGGAGATCCCACTACGCTCAACTGCCGACCCGCGCCGAAGTTTTGACAATGGCCCAAGCTGTTGAGAGAACCTATCGCGCATTGCCGAGGCTGCAGATTCGGGTCCACCAAACTCCAATAATTTGGCCGGAGCTCCGTAGATAGAAATAAATCTTTCAAGGGCGGGAGAAGATATCAACATTGAATCAAGATCAGCGCCATCGGAGAAATAAAGGACTGCAGATCCGATATGTTCAGCCCATTCATCATTGAAGTCTCGGTCAGCGAAACAAATAGCTTTCGACACGGGTCTCTGGCCTAGTTCACGCGCGACCTCGATTAGTCGATCTCGTCCCCCGGCGGAGAATACGCGGAGTCGTGGCTTCGTTAACATAGCGTCCCAGAAGGCCTTATCCCGATTTCCCTCAACGAGGAGTATGGGAAATTTGTGCTGTTGACGATCTTGCCTAATTCTTCCGTAGAGATCGGCGGATGTAGCGAACTGTTGAAGAGACTGTTTCTGTGTCGTGGTTGCACCCATAGCGAAAATCCAACTCAACCTAGAGCGAGATCTTGCACAAGGTCCCAACGATCATTGATGATCGCGGTTGAATGTGTGGCGAGAAGAAACCTCAAGCCGACCACAGCGCAGACACGTTGAAGGTCGGACAACATGTCGTGCTGCCACGCAACGTGTAGAGACAATTCGGGTTCGTCAATCATGACGAGTCCACCAGACGGCGCCCGGAAGAGCAGATAGGCGAGTAGTGACAGCTCGTGTTGCTCCCCAGACGAGAGTTGCGTCGCAGTGATGGTCGACCCTGCCTCCGACTGAAAGGAGATCCCATCGCTGTCAAATTGAATCGTCTTTCGGAGAAACTTCCTATTGATTAATTCTCTTAATAGCTGAAGTCTTTCGAACAGCGGTCCGAGGGGCTCAATCTTCGTTTCTACGTCATCGAGAAAAAGGTTGAGGACACGCTTCTCCGTTGGTGTTAGCCGTGCCGGCAACGCGAAGTCGAATATCTCGTCGTAGAGGGATACGTGAACAAGGTCGGCGACCCTGTCGCGGACGCTCTGGTACCGGGCACGAAGACCCGTTTCGTTCACGTTCGCCTTACTGCCTGCCAGAAGTCGTCGTGGAAATGACTTGTCGCTCTGCTGCCCGGCGGTCAGAGAGCGAACCTTGGCTCTGCCTATCTCCTCAGCTGCCGCATGAGTGTAGAATTCGATTGGCGAGGCATGACGGAGTCGTGCAGTTGAGCCGGCGCTTGCGATCACCTTCGAGTCTAGACGTTTCGTTTCGACGAACTCGATAGATATAGACTTTCGAAATATTGCCAATTCCAGCGGTTCGCCCTCTGTCTCCTCAAACAGAGTAGCCTGCCGAGGTCTAAGGCCTCGTTGGCGGACATAACTTCGAACTTCGCCGAGCGAGAGGTGTCGGTCGGACCTGGTGTCGTACCAAGCCTCGGGTCCAACACGCTCGAACCACGGGGGAATGCGATCGGACAGGCCATCGAGATAGTCGAATGGTAAGATTGTTTCGGGAAGAGAATGGGCGCCTTCCATTTTTACAATCAAATCGACTCCGTCAGGACTGTCGGTACTTGTGTCATCCCGGCGCCGAAAGGTGAGCTTCGTGCCATCCGAAAAAGCTAGGATAAACGTTGCAAAATGCCTAGACCTTAGTTCTTGGTATTGCCCATTGGTGGCCTCATTGGTCATGGAAAGGATATGAGTCTTTCCAACTCCATTCGGTCCAGAGAGGATCGTTATGGGCTGTCCGTTGTTAAGGAATACTGTATGATTGTATTCGCCGAACAACTCCAAGACATCTATGCGGACAAGCTGATTCCTGGTCATTTGAGTAGCGATCTTAACACTTCGCTCGCTCGTCCATGGCGTTCGAATCACCGCCAGTGATTCGCAGCGAGGTCAGATGTCTGAGGGCCCCATGATTTCGCACCAGGCGGACGAGGCCATTTTGTCAATCACATGGCCCGCGTGTGGACGCCACGCGCCAGCGCGCGTGTTTCCAGCCCGCTGTCCGTGCCCTTCAACACGAGTCACGCGCTCCACGGTAGCTTGGGCTCTCGTGCGTGGCTCGGTCCAGTCGGGTGAGCCAGATAGTCGCGATCTGGACCAGACCGAGCCGACGCTTACCCGTTGTCTCGGCGTATCCCTCTGGTTGATAGTCCATCCGTAGCGCCCAGGTACCACGCTGCACGATTGTCGGTGCCGGCCAAACGGCCCCTCGTAAAGACCGAACTCCTCGGGTAGTTCACGTCGGCGGCCCTGATACGGGGTGGTTGGCTGGCTCGTGGTTTCGGATCGGAGTCCGGCCATCGCTGTGACGTGGATTGTCTGGTTTCGCTGGCTGCTCTCGGCACGTGGGCAAACCGGGCTATGTCGCTCGTTTGAAACCGCGTGATGAATGTTGCACGGCGGGCGGCAGCGAGAGCGCCGATACGCATCGCCGTTCCCGGCGCCCGTGGGCATTGTGTGACATTCCTACCGATGCGGCTTGCCGTGGTGAACGAGGCAGGGCACTTGAGCGACCAACGAGCTCAGACGAGAGTTCTTCGTAAGAAGAAGGTATCAACGCTTCGATCCATGTTTGACTTCACAGCCGCCCGTGCTATCGAGAAAGCGTTCGATCTTGGCGTTGCCGACTACATCCTCGTCGTCGAGCGCGCCAACGTAGGTCTTCACCAGGGTGTCGACGCTGTGGCCCAGCCGCTTCGCCGTCTCGCCGAGCGGCAGTCCGCTGCGCAGCCACGTCGTCGCCGCGGCATGCCGGCAGTCGTAGACCCGCAGCGGCGGATGCCCGATAGACGCCAGCGCACGGTGCCATGCGCGGACCCAGTTCGACTGGTTCGGCCTCGACCCGGACGGCGTCCGAAACAGGAGTTGGTCGTCGGCGACGAGTTGCCGTTCCTCGATCCACGCGCTCAGAATGGCGACCAGCACCGGCGGGATCGGCACGACACGTGGCCCGGTCTTTGGTTCGCCCGGCTCGTCGAACGAGATATCGGCCTCGGTGACATGCAGCCGACCCCACCCGTCGCTCGGCAGATCGAGCGACCTGACCCTCAACATCACGACCTCGGACGGACGAAGCCCGGCGTAGTACGCGACAGCGGTCATCACGCGATAGTTCGCGCTGCCCGGCTGATGGGTCGTCAGCGCCTCAATGGCCCGAGCCATCGTCGCCGGATCGGGTAGCCGGCGCAGGTCGACCGACCGTCGGAGTCGCGCGACCTTGCGCCGAGCGCGAGTCCGCGACCGCGGTGGCCACGGGTCGCCCGCGAGCAGGCCGTCATGCACGGCCGCCATCACACAAGCACGCGCCACGATGCGCGTGCGGTTCGCCGTCGTCGCCGCGAGCGGCTTCCCATCGAGCCGCAGACCGAGCCCGCGATCGATCCGCCCGACCGTCTCACGGTCGAGCGCTGGTAGCGCCAAGGAGTGCTTGTCGAGCCACGCGTCCCACCGTGCATCGGCAGCTTCGGCGTGTGGAGGAAGCGCAGCGGTCAGGTAGCGGCGAAGCTGTTCGTCGGCCTTCTTCGTCAGCTTCGGCGCGTCGACTGCGAGCATCACCAACTTCGCCAGGCTCTCGACGGCCGACTTTCGGGTGCGCGGCTGCCACTCCGTCCATTGCTCGCCAAGCCACCGGCGTGCCCACTCGTACACCGTCAGCGGAACGACCGGCTCATCAACCGCCAGATCGGGGACGGCGATCGGTGCGGCACTCCACGACTCGGGTTCGCCGGTCGTCAGGTCGAATCGCTCGTCCTCGCGTGCCGCGTGAAGCAGCAGCGACAGGTAGCGGTCAGCCTCGGCCTTCGTGCGGAACGACTTACTCTTGCGCAGGCCGTCAATCGTCCATCGGGCGATCCACGGGCGCTTCACGCGGGAGTCGGTTCGGCGATCTTGAGCGCCGTGAACTCGTAGGTCGTGCACTGGTCTGGTCATCGGAATCCTCCGCTACTTTCTCCCACCCCTGTAAGGAGTGATTCGTTACGAATCGGGGGAGGAGCGGGGGAGGAGATGATTCGGGTGCCGAGCTGGCGTCCTCCTCATAGCCTCTGATCAGGACGAACGCTCGTTCTGAGCGCGGGTTTCCTAAACCGCAGGCCGCTGGTTCGATTCCAGCCGGGGGCGCCAGAAAAATCCAGTCCCGCTGCCTCTTACCAGGCACTTTACCAGATCACGGTCACCGGCGGACTTACCGCCAGTGACCGTGATTTACCGCTACCGACCTCTGTTCGGGGGAGGAGCGGGAGAGGAACTTGACAGAACTTGACAAGACAAATTGACAAGACTGGTCGTGTGGCGACGACGGCGAGAAGGATTGGCGACCACGGGAATAGGTGTCTGAACCCGTGGTCAGCATGACCGCTTGGCCACCGTTGACCCGGTCTCGCGATATTCCCGGCGGCGATCGGGAATACGGGGGACTAACCTTCCGTTCCATGCCGCCAACAAGATCACTCGGCCGCTGGCCCCTGATCCTGGTGATCGTCGTCTGGAAGGTCGCACTTGTCATGATCTTCGTTCGACTCCTCCGCTAGTGCGCGTCCCGGCCTGCAACCTCCTACGCGCATGCCCAAACGCGAGTCGCGTCCGACCTAAGCGACGCCCGATGGCGGCCGGGGTCTGGCTTCGTGAGCCCCGACTCGATACCTAACGCCAGCTCAAGCAAACGTGCTGACCATTGCGCCTCCAGACGGGCCAACGCCGTGCGACCGTTGAGATCCCGTTATGCAGTCTAGAACTGACGTCTAGATAGAGCGTGCCGCCCGAAGCGCGAAACACGATGGGCAGTTTGGTCGAACGCGGCTAGCATGGGTGGGTGCCCGACAGCCCTCCAATCCCGACATCCGAAGTGCGCGGGTGGATCGTTGCTCGAAGGAGTCACAAAGGCACGACCTTCGTAGACATATCAGACACCGCGCGAACCTTTCAGGTGGTTGTCTCCCACGAAACGCCCGGTTCGGACGTCGTTGAGGGTTGTCCTTTAGGTAGCGCATTGCGGTTCGACGTCGTTATTAGGGCGCGCCCAAATAACGAGGGCGACGAATTCCACGCGACAGGATGCGAGCTCATCGCTCAGAACGACCTACTGCTTGAGCCGCGACCTACGTCACACTTCGATGCCCTTGACGAGCGCTTTGCCGACCGGGTCACTTCCTTTCGTCATATCTATCTGCGAAATCCGCAGGTTGCCGCCTGTATGAAGGCTCGTAGCCGGGTCCTAGTTTTCCTACACAATTGGTTCAACCAGAACGGGTTCCTTGAGTTCTCGGCGCCGGTGCTCACGGCATTGCCTCTCTACGCTGGTCGGACGGCTGTCTCGTTGCGGCTTCATGACGAAGATATCTTTCTCACACAATGCGTCGGGTACTACCTGGAGGCTGCTAGCCACGCTCTCGGGAACGTGTACAACCTCGGGCCCAGCTTCCGAGGCGAGGAGAGCCGAAGCCGACGTCACCTGACTGAGTACTGGCACGTCAAGGGTGAAATGCTGTGGGCGGACCGGGAATCGCTGATGGCCACCGTAGAAAAGATCATCCAGGACGTCGTTGCGTATTGCAACCAGGAGTGTGACGACATCTTTGTGGAGCTGGGCACGCGTAAGCTGGACATAACAGCGGTGAACGGTCCGTATCCGCGAATCTCCTATCGAGATGCCATACATCGGCTCGATATTCTCGGATCGGACACACCGTTCGGTGAGAGTCTCAACAGTCAGGACGAGGCAAAGCTCGCCGGCGACTTTTCAAGCCCATTCTGGGTTGTTGGAAATCCTCGCGCCATCGAACCGTTTCCCTATGTCGTTGATCCCTCGGACGCCGAGTCCACGATGACCGCAGATCTGATCGCCACCGGGGACTACGGCGAGTTGCTCGGGGTCGCCGAGAAGATATGGCGCCGCGATGAACTTGAAGCTCGAATGATCGAGAAAGGCAAACCGCTCGACGATGCACATCGCTGGCTCCTCGAACTTCGCTCAGCTGCCTGCGTGCCGCACGGCGGGTTTGGTATGGGTCTGGAGCGCCTTCTTAGATGGATTTTCGGAACTCGTCACGTTCGCGACTTCAGCCCCTTCCCTCGACTATTCGGTCGCAGCGTCTACCCCTAACCAACCTCGAACCCTTTCAAAGTAGGAATTAATTATGCTCTTGTTGTCGACACGGACAAAGGTGTCCGAACTCGGAGACCACGCAGGCACTGAGGTGGTTGTCACCGGTTGGGTGTCAACACTCCGTAAGCAGAAGGCCGTTCAGTTCATCGTGCTTCGCGATGAGACTGGTGACGTCCAGCTTGTTCACGAGCGTGCGACAAACCAGGCTCTCGCCGCCGTTCTCGACGACCTAACTCGGGACTCCGTCATAGCGGTCAAAGGTCTGGTGGTCAAGAACGAGAAGGCAAAACTTGGCGGTATCGAAGTCGTCCTTTCCGAGCTTTCAGTGCTGAGCCGCGCGCTTGAGTTACCCATTGGGGAAACCCCAAGTCTCGATGTACGTCTGGATTGGCGGCACATTGATCTTCGCAGTCGCAAGAATCAGGCGATTTTCAGGGCCCAAACGATCATTCAAGACGAATTCCGGCAGTCCTGCTTATCGTCGGGGTTCACTGAGATTAACTCTCCCAAGTTGATGGCATCACCGAGTGAAAGTAAATCGGAGCTATTCGAAGTCGGCTACTTTGATCGAAAGGCCTATCTTGCTCAATCACCCCAGTTCTATAAGCAAATGGGAATCGCTTCGGGCTTTCGTGGTGTATTCGAGACCGGACCGGTGTTCCGAGCAAACCCGTCGTTCACGTCGCGGCACGACACCGAATTCACTAGCCTCGACGTAGAGTTTGCATGGGTCGACTCTCATCACGACGTCATGGCGTTCGAGGAATTCATCCTGAATCGCGCTTTGAGCCGAGTCTCGTCGGAGATGGGCGAGTTGATTTCCGATTTGTTCGAGGTTGACGTCGTTGTGCCCAGCCTGCCGTTTCCCCGCATTCCTCACGCAGAGGCTATCCAACTAGTTTTGGACGACGGCTACCGTATTCCACGAGATGATGGAGACCTCGATCCCGAGGCTGAGCGTCGGCTGGCTCGGATCATGAAGGAGCGCTACGGTCACGAGTTCGTATTTGTGACGGACTACCCGACTTCGGTGCGCCCGTTCTATCACATGCGGTACGAAGATCGCCCAACTGTCACCAAGAGCTTCGACCTGCTCTGGAAGGGGCTCGAGGTCACGACGGGCGCGCAGCGAGAGCATCGCGCCGACATCCTTGAGGCTCAGGTGGTTGAGAAGGGTCATGACCCCGCTGGTCTCGAGTTCTATCTGAACTTTTTCAAATTTGGTTGCCCGCCTCATGGTGGTTTCGGCCTCGGCCTGACCCGACTTCTCATGCTCCTGCTGAACGTAGCGAATGTGCGCGAAGTGACATATATTTATCGTGGGCCAAACCGGCTTACTCCATAGTTTCAGGTGTGGAGACGGCAATGACATCTACTCGGTCCATCCTCGCAGACGTTCTTCTCCATACCTGGTTTGTCGAGCCAGCGATCTTGTCGGTATTTGTGCTCGAAACATCGGAGTTCAGATGCGCCCTCGGATTTGACTATCGGGTTGATGAGTTCCCGATTGCACGGCTTCGAGCAGCATGCGAGAAATTGGGCGTGACCAAAGTTAGCTCAGTAACGGCCGGGCTCCTTGGTGGCGATGGACAGTTCACTCCCTTGGAAGTCGGAGCACCGCTCGGCACGCTCGACTCAATTATTGTGGCCGAGTACGACATACTATCGGGATCAGTGGTTGACTCGTTATGCGTGCTTGATCACGGAACGCGCGGCGCACGAGTGACTGCGTTCGCCTCCCTCGATGAGGCGAACGCAGTCGGACTCAATTCGGCTGTTCTAAGAGCTTTCCGGACGTCGAATTTGGAGCCGCCGCTGGGGCCAACTCTGCAGCGACAGGTTGACGATTACCTCGACGCCGCTCGATCCCGCATTGCAGAGCCGCAGCCTGGACGCCTCCCCGACTTGACTTATGGGGTACTGTCGTTTGCAAACATCCCCTGCGTGCCAAATCTCAGCTTTAGGAACGGCGACTCCTACCTTACCGTCACCTGGCCGTCCTTGGAACTGGCCGTTTCAATCCGGGTTGGCAGTACTGCGCTGGAGGACCGTCTTGTTGCTTGCGAACGGATCACGTCCGACGGCTGAACTGGCTTCTTGACCTGAAAGCCAAACCCCGCGCGCCCGTGGTAGCGTTCCAAACCGTGGCGGGGCTCACTTGGACGCAAAGGACTGGGCTGTCGGCCATCCTGCGACCGCTTCTCACCATGCGCAGGTGGCGCGTCATGGGGGTCATTGTGTCTCTCCACGTCGGCGTTGTGCTCCTATTTGCAGCGGTCTACTACAACTTCGACCTCGCACGTGTGGCCAGTGAGACCGGCGTCGGCACTCGGCTGTCCCACGGCGATGCGCTCTGGTACTCGCTGGTGACGCAGTCGACCGTGGGCTACGGGGATCTGCTGGCGAAGTCGGGGCTCGGTAGAGCGGTCGCTGGCGTGCAGATGCTGGGGAGTCTTGTAGAGCTGGCTTTGCTGAGCGCAGTCATAATCGGACGCGTGCTTGGCCCGGACCGAGATTCGGTCCGAATTGACTCGTTTATTACCTTTGATCCTCGCCATGGGCGCTTCGCGTTTCGATTCTTGAACGTAGGGCACACGCAGTATTCAGACGTATCCATTCAAGTAAGCACGAGGCTTAACATCGAGGATTCGCCACATGCCGTGGACATCCGGATGCGGGACCGGCCACTTCTGGTGATGGATGTGGGATTCCCGTACACTCGGACGAGCAGCCCGTGCGACATCGCGTGCGAGCCCGTCGAGACGGACTCGGCATCGATGGTTCTCCACCCCTCTCAGATCGGCCGGGAAATCACGGTGCTCAACATCGTGCTTACGGGCCAGACCATGTTCAGGGCCGGTGTTCATCGAGTGACGAGGGAAGCGCACGGCCAAGTTGTGTGTGGACGCTTTGTGGCGATGGCGCGGCCGAACGGGGGAGTCGATCGATCTCAGTTCGGAGTCACAGAGGCGACTGCGGCGGTGTATTGCCTCGGCAATTGCAAATACAGGCCATCGTGCAACCTCCAAAACAAGGTGATGCCAGCCATTTTAGCCGGTGGGTCCCCGTTGACCGTAGCGGACGACAACCCTCGAGGATGCACCTGAACAAATGGGACCCCTGGGAGCGCCTGGGTTTCCGAACTCACCTCGCTCCGAGAGCAGGGCTCGAACCTGCGACCCGCTGATTAACAGTCAGCTGCTCTGCCAACTGAGCTATCTCGGACGGTACCTCATGAGCATACCGTAACGTGCCCGGGTTGACCAACTCCACAGTCTGTAATCTCGACATGACGAGACTGTGAATGACTTGAGCCGACTCGGCGACAAGATTATTTTCGACGATAGTCGCGCCGAGGCTCCTTAGATCATCGACTTCCCTGGACGCAATACGCAGTCGTGCCTCGACATGATCCAGCTCGTCGCCCCGGGATACGAGGCGACGTTTGTGCTCACCAGCGTTCGGCGCGACCAGACAGACCATGAGACATTTCCCGCTTGCGGCCAGCGCACGGGCACCAGCCACGTTGATTTCGTAGACTGACACCGTACCTTCCGGCTCCGCCGCCTTCGGGGTGCCATAGTAGTTGCCTAGAAACTCAGTCCATTCGATGAAGCTACCTCTCGACACCGATTCTTCGAATTCAGCGCGACTCGCGAAGATATAGGCGTCTTCGGACTCGGATGGCCGGATCGGCCGCGTCGTCCACGAACGACTCAACATGTACCTGCCGTCCAGCCGAACAAGGTTCTTCACCACGGCACCCTTGCCGACGCCGCCAGGCCCGGAGATAACGAGTTTCATGTCCGTACTTGCGCGTCAGAACCCGAATAATGCATTGGCGTTCGAATGCAGGACGGCTTCTGTGGCCTCGTCGGGCTGAGAGCAGACCGCGACGATGGCCGCTCGAAGGCTAGTGAGTTGCTCCCAGATGCTGTTAACAGCATTCGTCGCGAGATTCCCATAGATCTTGAACTCTTCCATATCGGTCCAGTGGTAGGGGAAGTCGGTCACAATCCGTGGCCCCAAGTCGGGGTTGTGGTACGTGACAGAACGTAGAAGACTAAGTGGTTCATCGCTTCCGAAGAGAATTCTCGACGGACCGAATGCCCCCAGCGCGACCGAGAGAACCTCGGCCGAATGGACTCGGGCCGTGTCCATGAACACGTTCTTCAAGTCTGCGGCGCGTCGAATCGCCGTGGCCGTCGCATCGGAAGGTAAGTGCATCACCCCGCAGTGAGCCAGGACGATCGGAAGGTCGGGTAGGATCTTTGAAATTTCCTCTACTTCCCCGATTGATGCGGTAAGTGGTGTTGGCACATGCAAAATAATGGGAGTCTGTGACTCCTGTGCTGCCGACAGTATTCGCATCGAGAAGACATCTAATATTTTGGAGCGCTTGACCGGACCCGCCAAATAGTACATCTTGAGCGCCGCCCACCGGCCGGACTGTAGTTCCTCCACAACATAGGACTCGTCATCCGCTGGACCGAACAGGGCGACACGATGACCTAGATCAACTGCCTCAGCGGCCAGATAGTCATTGACGGCCCGGTGATTTATTCCAAAGAACGCGTGCGCAAACACGAGCTTTCTGACAACTCGTCCAGGAAACAGCAGGTCGGAGATGGCCGTGCTCTGCTGCAGCGAACCGTACGGCAGAGATGACATCATGTGGTAGAAGATCGACTCAGGAATCTCGTCGACATGACTGGGCAGGTTGCAATGAACATGACAGTCGATGATCGTTTGGGGCAGCCAAGTCAGCACCTCATCGCGAAGACGCAGTTCGTCGTCGGAAAGCGTCATCAGTCGGTCGTAGTAAGCCTCTACAGGTACGTTGGCTAGTGCAGTCACGTCGTTGACCTCCTCGCGAGTCATTCTAGCGATGTTCAGGCTCTGACGCCGTTTGCACTTCGGCCGTCGGGCTGTTTCGTGACCGCCGTCGAGATAGCCTGCCGAGTCGCGCTCGCGTGCGTGCCGGGATATAGGCGAGCTGGTCGACGTGAACCCGGACACTTTGCGTGGGTGGATCAACCGCGACGAGATCGATCGGGGCGACCGTCCGGGTGTCCCGACCGAGATCAACGTAAGGATCAAAGAACTCGAACGCGAGAACGCCGAACTACGCAGGGCGAACGAGACTTTGAAGACCGCGTCGGCGTTTTTCGCGGCGGCGGAACTCGACCGCCGGCTCCGCTGATCCTCGATTACATCGATCAGCACCGCGCCCGTTTCGGGGTCGAGTCGATCTGCGCCGTGCTCACCGAGCATGGCGCCAAGATTGCCCCGAGCACGTTCTACGCCCACCAAGCCCGCCCCGTATCGGCCAGGGATCTCGACGACGCTTACACGGCGAACCGGTTGCTCGGTATCTGGCGGGCCAATCGCAGCCTGTACGGGGCCACGAAACTGCACGCCGCCGCGCTCGACGACGGCAAGCAGATCGGTCGTGACCACGTCGACCGACTCATGCGCACCCTAAAGATCGGCGTCGTGCACCGCGGGTTAGCCCACAACGTCAGTAGGTACTCGCGATGCTGTCATTCCCGCCTCCCCCTAGCCACGGGGGGACAGCCCGTCGGAACTCATGGCCGCGGTCGATTGGGGCCGGGCTACGCCGCAGCCGGTCCCGCGACTCGTTGAACGTGCCCAAGTGGCCGGGTGCAGCCCGCGGCGTCTGTTGAGGACGACGATTGAACTGTAGGCATGTTCGGTGGGATAGTCGTTCGGGTTGGTGGCGTCAGGTGTAACCCGAATCCGGCAGGCTCCGCCCGCTGCCCCTTTACCAGGCGCCCCCAACTCTCCAGTTCTGAACTAAGATACGCCTGTGCTCGATCGCTCGGTTTCAGGTCGTGTTCGATAGCTTGCTAAGACGGCTGCGCTCGGTTGAGAGTCTGCCGCACGCGGAGGATCGACTGGATGAGCGTGAAACGCTTAACCTCGTGGAGGAGGCGAGTGGATACGTCATCAACTCCCTGCAGTCGGCGGCGCCCGGCGAAGTACGGGTGCACCCTCTGGGCTTCGTAAAGGTGCACGTCGAGGAGACGAACCAGAGGAGGGTGCGTGTGCACCTGTGGGCGCCACCGCTTTACGGACCATCGTCGGCCTACGATATCCACACGCACTCCTTCTCCGCGGTGAGCCACGTCTTGGCCGGCGCATTGGAGAACGTCACCTACGCCGAGGTCGACGGCGAAGAACGACACGACGGGGCCGAGTATCTGCTGGCTGAGGCCCGGGCGGGAACAATGAGTACTGCACTCGATCCGACAACTCAGGTCGCACGCTTGAGGAGATCAAATTCTCAGATCAGGGGTGTGGGAGACAGCTATTGGGTTCCTCGGGACACATATCATAGTAGTCACCCAAGATCGGACTTTGTCGCGACGTTCTTTGTCCATTTGCGCCATGCAGACAGCAGGGGCGTGAGCAGCGTGGCCATGCCTAGCAGTTCCTGTCAGCAGAAGTTTCCCTACTCGGCTCTCTCAAGAGATGTAATTGAGCAGTTGGTGGAATGCGTCCAAATGAATCTCACTTGCACCGCCGTCTCGGCCGCTTTCGAACAATAGAGATACCGTCGCGTCCGACGAATTTGCTTCGAACGATGCGAAGATCCTTCGGGCGCGCGAAATGGAATTTGGAAAGATTTGCGTGGATAGCAACTCAGGCATTGATTTGGATTGGTCAACCAGGGCGGCGGTCGACACTGGTGGGCCGACTAAAGACTAACGATGACGGCCTGGCGGGAACGTTTGCGCAGCGTCTTGGTCGTCCCGGTGACGCCACTGGTCGGACTGTCAGTATTCATCAATCGGGGGGTAACACTGGAATGATGATCTATAGACTCGTCCGCGGACCACCGATTCTATCGCAGACACCGTAGCCGATAGATGCAGATATACGGGCGCGACTCGAGCTATGGGCAACTCATTCAATCTACCGACAGGTCAGCCAGCAAACTCATTGAAGTAAGAGACTCGCTCGGAGGAGGTGATGATCGGAAAGAGTCGGGAAGATCGCCCGCTGAAGCACCCTGAACTCGCTTCCAACAAGAATGTCGTCGTGGCACTCTCCAGATGATCTCGTTGAACAATTCGTAAACAAGCTTGACAACAGTCCGTGTCGAAGAACGTCCAACAATTCCGAGCGGTGCTCTGCGTTGAAGTCCCCAAGAACTATGCGTGGAACGCCATCGCGAGGAGCGAGAGCGTCGCTCAGTTCGACCCAGATGGATCTCAAGGCTGGGTCCTTCTCGTCCAACCCGATTCGGTAAAGGGGAAAGAAGTGTACAGCCAACACATCTACGGCGATGCCGGGACGCCACTCAAACCGGCAGCCGAGAACCCCCTTGTCGTGGTAAGAATCGTCGAGGCCAAGGAGTTTCGCAGGGTTGCTGAGGCTGTGAACCCAACTCTCGATGACGGAGCATTTAGATCCGACGGCGACTGCGAGGCTTCCGTCGCTGAAGGGGGAGGGCGAGAACGAACGCACGCTCCCGTGGATGAGGCCTGCGTTTGAGAGTTCAGGTGACGCACGGAGAAAAGGCATGTGGCTCGTATCGACCTCCTGCAAAGCGATGATATCTGCGTGCTGCTCGGCAACCATTCGGCCAAAATTGAATGAAGCAAATTGCTCGTCCAGGCCACCATGGATATTCCATGTGACTACATCGATGTGGGTACTCATATTCCCCCTTGTGAAGGTCACCTTTTGCTCGATGGACGTTTTGTGGACTTCTGAAATGCATCGCGTTCGGCACGAAACTGCTCGGTCTTGGCGGCGAACGTCGCAGCGTCGAGAGCGAAGCCAAAGTCGTTGATCTGTTGGATATAGGTGCTTTTTGGCGTTTCTGGAAGCAGTCGGAAGATATTGCTCGCGCCGGACTTGGAAAACTGCACATCGAATCGCCTCAATACGACATCGTAGATGAAGGAATCCCTGTGAAATTTGGCGGACGGTGGAAACTCACTTCGATCCGACGTGGCCGGATCAAATATCGTGACATACATGTCATCGTCAAAGATCTCAAACCGGTCCGGCGAAACCTCTGTTGTTACCAGGATCTCAATAAGTTCGCACCGCGCCCGCACCTCAAAAAGGCCGACGAGGCATTGCAAAATGCGCCCATTGACCCATGCCACGACGTCATCGAAGCTGCTCTTGCCGGTCCGAGCCATCTCGCGAGCCACGCGTAGTCGCATGGCAGCCTGATCGCGAGGGTCTGCGATCGACAATCGTAGAGAACGCAATGTGATGTCCTGCGTGTCTAGACGGAGCGGAACAAAGTAGCCTGTCAACCCCTGGAAACGATAGGCGCGTGCGTTCGCGAGGGACACCGCCAAATCGACATTGAAGGCAGACAGCTGGCCATCAGCCGGTGCGTAGGTCGCAAGGGGCAGGTAGCGGGGATTTGATGTTCCAAGGTATTGAACAACCTGCGATAGCCCCTGCCTTTGCCCTTGATCCATTCGCTCCGTCAGGTAGTTGACAAAGTCCACATTCGTGAAGAAGATGTGCATTCCCGAGAAAAGCGAGGACGCGAGTAGGCTGGTCCCCAGAGCCAACAGGATGTTTGTGGCTCCCTGGTTAGTCTCAAACAGGCTCGGTGCTGCGACCATAAATAGCCCGAGCGCGAGCATAAGCACCAGAACCAGCATTGAGCGGCTGGCATAGAGGCGTCGCAAGGTGTCCGTATTCGTGGTTACTCTGTCCGCTGAGGAGGTCTTGCTCACAAGGCTACGCTACCCTTCCCCGCTGTTGCTGTCGCGATCCAAGTGGTCATCCCTCTCGCCGCTGTCATTGGGGTCTCACGGCACGAGGCATGCTCCGGTCGTGCCTTGCCGCGTCGGGCTGGCGCAAGCCGTTGTGCGGCCTTGGCCTTGCGCTGGGCATTTGGTGGTGCACGGTCTCACGTCTCACGACCCCGCACCTGTTGCTGGCACGCTGGCGGCCGCTCCGTTCCGCTGGAGAGACGACAGCCCACGCTTCTGAGGCCCTGTTGCGCTGCAACGAGCCTATAGCCAACCACCACCCAGATCTTCAACGACCTGTCATGGGGCCACGGCCAAGCTGCGGGGAGGCAGATCGTGTCGTTCGAGTGATATATATCGACGAAATCTGGCTCTGAAGACGATGGCTTGGCGATGGTCCTGCCTTCCGGCGGGAGCTACCTCTGACTTGTAGACCGTGCTGAATGCCGGTTACGCAAATCGTCCAAGACTATCAGTTTTCGTTGCAAAGGAGTGGCCATGCCAATGCACCGCCACTCCGGCACGCAGACAACAGTACTTCGGATTATGATCGCTTGTTCCGCATCGAGGTACGAGAGTGCGAGGCTCGCAATCGTTACTTCGCCGTCTTTCTCGGGGGAACGAATCACCGATAGGTCACATCCGGCAGTCTCAGCGAAGCCGCCAGCCAAAAGGACGACGTTTGCGGACTGCTCAATTGTCCTCAGATCTGGCATCTCTGAATTGCGGACAGCCGACTCTATCGTGTCGATCATTGCGTCGCGAGCGAAAGTGCAGAGTTGAAACGCATCGGTCGAAACCTTGCCCTTTGACTGATCGGCCACCACAAAACTGTGGCAGTACTGGAGGCCGCCCCAATGGTCTGCCCGGCCGCAAACGACATGGCTGATCACCCTCGCTACCTCAGCGGTATAGACGCCAGGCGAGGATGTCGGCCCAGATCCGTCGAACTGAGTACGGACTTCGGCGTCGGATTCGTGAGTTCCGAGATCGTTCGCCACTCCATCGAGAAAGTCGCGAAGCGGTGCGAGCCAGTCGGAAACTCGTGCGCTGGGGTTGGTAGTCGGATTCACGGCGTAGCTACCTTACATCGGTTCGACACGTATCAGGTGGCTGGGCACTTCGTTGGTGACCTCGCGCCGACCGTCGTGTCGTGGTCTCTGGAGTTGAAGAAATGGTTTGTGCGAACGGACTACGTCCGACGCCACAGGCTTCGGGCTGCGAAGCAGACTCGTCGGTGTTGCTGTAATGCTTCGTTAGGTCGGGAGTGCTGGGCCTGACGCCTCGGCATCGCTTCACCATCCACCGTCCACCGTCCGTGCCGAAATTTCCAGCCGCGGATGAACCTATGCCGCTGCGGTGTGAAACGCAAGGGCGGGGAGTTGTTGAGCGAGGTGGACGTGGTCTGGTGACGGTTAGGCCGTCGTCCGGGAGGTTGTGCCGTTGCCGACCCTGCGGGTCGGTGCCGTGATCGGCCGCTGGCGCGGCGGAGTCAAGCCCGCTCTCTTCGTTCGGGGCCAAGCCTTCGGTTGACACCGCCGCTTGTTCCAGCGGCCTGGA
>JAYWBY010000452.1:0-4271 GCA_043781115.1 Pseudomonadota bacterium | reverse complement strand
AGAACATGAGTACCACCCTGACGGCTGTACTCGGTCCCAATTGGCGGAAGGAACGACAATTTCAACTACTCTCCTCAAAGCCCACTGCCGAATAACGTAACCGACAAATGGCACAGCATGATTTCTCGGCAATCAAAGATTGCATTCAGGCTGTCGCCAAGCGATAGTTGGCCGTTCCAGTTTCCAATGAATCTAAGAGGGCAGGGCGGCGTCCGCTATGACTCAGAACGGCGCGAGTGGAGATCCGGGGGAAGGAACTCTCAATCTCAGAGAGGTCTCGGCCCTAATCTGGTCCAGCAGGTGGTATGTGCTTGCCGGGGCCGTAATCGGCGTTGCGCTAACAATGGCGATTTTTTCCAAGCGAATCGAAACGACTCATCTCACTAGCGTTCCCGTGCGAGTGGCTATCACGAGTCTTCCCGCAATCACGGATCCCGACACGGTCATAAACGGGGTTCGTGCAGGAATGGAAGATCCCGAAATTGTCGGCGCAGCGTTCGATTCGTTATTGGCGTCGTCACCAGAGTTCGCCGCGAGTGCGAAAGCCGCTGACTACACCACGATCGAATTTGTCCGCGACGTGACGGTCCGAAAGAAAGAAGTCCTTCGGTTGAAATCCGGCGGGGGCGGATTCATCTTGGAATTGCGCTTGCCAATCATGGGTCTTGGTAGCCATGCTGGCGACGCTGCGCTCACTGCCCTCAACGCGTTTCTCCAAAAGAGAAACCAAATTGGCCAGCATGACATCGAGAACAGGCTGACCGCCTTGCGCCGCCGGATTGAAGTAATTAACCACCGAGAAGCCGCGGCATTTGTCGAATCTTTGCAGGTATCCACAGAACTCGTCGGTTTGCAAATCGACCTCGATTCCCAAGCCAAGGCCGCCGGCATTGTGCCGCTTCCCGACCCTGGGTTCTCGGAACTAGGTAAATTGCCCCTGTATAAGGAGGGCGCTACCCCCCAAGAAGTCGCCTCGGCCAATCGGCTGAACATTGATCGGGAGGTGCGGACGACCGCTGCTCTTATCAAAGCCGGGAGAATCACCGACGAACAGGCAAAAAGCTACTTTTCCCGTCTCGCCGACATTCAATTTCGCTTCTTCAGAATTCTCACCGACGTTGCCATTGCTCGGACGACGTCGGACCAAAATGCCTTTGTCGACTACGGGGCCGTTTTGACCTACGCAAACAGCCCGGCCGAGTTCTTGCTACCAATATTTGAGGCCAACCCAGGAGTCGGCCGGAATGCCGCGTCCCTCGAGGTCGAGCGTGAAGAGCAAGTTCCGCGGCAACGGTTACCTATAGTTTTCGGGGGGCTCGTGGCAGCAACACTTGGAATGCTGGCTAAATTCATTTCCGACTATGCTCTCGCGGCCCGACGCGGATCGACCAAATAGTCCCTGACGGCGACCCAGGTCGCTCGATGCTACAGGCTAATTCTTGTTTATTCGGATCTTTTGCCATAACTATTGGCCCGATAATCGGGTGACCAGTATCCGCATCAGCCAGATGGTGAAAATCTGGCAAGCGCTCGACCCTTTGCTCGAAGTCGAGGTCGTATGCACGCGACCCTTTTTTCCCGACGGTCGATTAAGCGCGGACTATCGCTTTAGGCTCTTGAAGCGGGAATCAATCGATGGGGTCAACGTCGTGCGCTTGTGGAGCGTCGTGGCGCCAAACGCCGGCGTCATTCGTCGAAGCGCCAGTTTTGTGACCTATTGTCTTTCGGCAATTCTCTACGGAGCGCTGGCTCGGCGGGCGGACGTAGTTCTCGGCAGTTCGCCGCAGCTGTTGGCAGCGACGGCGGCAGCCGTCGTCGGGAGAGTTCGACAAGTTCCCTGCGTGGTCGAAGTTCGTGACCTATGGCCAGAGTCAATTGGGGCTGTTTTTGGTCCAAGACTCGGGATAATGTCGGCAGCTCTGCACTTTGCCGCGAAGTTCACCTACAAGTCGGCATCTCTGCTCGCCGTCGTTACTCACTCTTTCGAGAAATGTCTCAGAGAATATTTGCACAGCGACGCGCCGTTCTTTTTCGCCCCGAATGGCTTCGATTTTGGCGTTGACCCTTTGCCGATCCAGCCTCTGAAACCCTCTTCGAAGGGCACCCTCACGATCGGCTACATCGGCACAGTTGGGTTAGCCCACGGACTCGAGACCGTGCTAGAGGCCGCGGCTCTTCTAAGAGCTCGTGGCTTTGAACGTCGCGTCCGGTTTCTGATTGTCGGCCAAGGCGCCGATCGGGCCAGGCTGGCACGAATCATTGCTGCACGAGATTTGAATTCTCTTGTTGAACTTAAAGACTCGGTGCCGCACAGGGAAATCGCCTCTGCTTACGCCGACGTCGACCTGTCGCTGGTCATGTTGAAGCGGACAGAGGCATTCACCAAAGTGCTGCCTAGCAAAATGTTTGAGTGCATGGCATTTCGGAAACCCATTCTCCTCGGAGTTGAGGGAGAGTCGCTAGAAGTCTTGAGAGTTGCGAATGCCGGCTGTGCCTTCACACCAGAAGATCCGATGTCACTCGCCGACGTCGTTCAACAAATCGTCGAAGGAAAACTTGACCTGCGCGGTATGGGAGACAATGGCTACGCGTTCGCCAAGGAAAACTTCGACCGCCAAAAGATCGCTAAGGGTTACTTGGAGGCTATCAAAGGTCTCGTCGCCACCCAGTCTCTGCTCGCTGTACCGGCCCCTGACAAGAGGGCTTTGTTGTACGTTCTACGGGACAGCCGGTATTTCGTCGGGCACCGATTGCGTCTGGCCCTTGCAGCAAAGGCCGCCGGGTACCGAGTCGCGGTCGCATGTGACGACTATGGCGACGGCACTTGGGAGACGATCGCAGCGAACGGTATCGAGCGTTACAAAGTTCCGTTTCTTGGCCGAAGGTTGGACCCCTTGCGACCTTTGCGTTGTATTGCTGCCGTTTCTCAGGCCCTGAGCAGCTGGAAACCCACGCTTGTGCATGCCATTACGGTTCAATCCGTGCTTGCGGCAGGGCTGTTGTGTCTCTTGCGCCGAATTCCCTTTGTTGCCCTGGTTGCGGGACGCGGTTCAATTTACGAAATGACGTCAATGAAGGGCGCGCTTCTCCGACGCCTCATCGATATCGGATACTGGTTATTTAGTCGTAACTCCCGGGCCGTCGTTGTCTTCATGAACCCTGTGGATATGGCGTATTTTGTTTCTGCAGGACTCGTACCTGCACAAAGGTGCCGGATCATAAGGGGCAGCGGAGTCGATACCCAAGTTTTCGACTTCGCATCGCTTACCCTCGATTCTGGCATCGGAGTCTTACTCGCAGCCCGGCTTTACCGCGAGAAGGGCGTCTTGGAGTTTGCAGCCGCTGCTTCCAGACTCCGGAATGAGTTCCCGAAAGCGAAATTCGCCATTGCCGGCGATATTGACCCAATGAATCCAACGTCCTTTTCCCACGAAGAAGTAAGGGCTCTGTGCGCCGATGGCAACATCGAATGGCTCGGGTTTCAGAAGGACATGAAGAGCGTTCTTCATCGCTACCAAGTCTACTGTTTGCCTAGCTACCACGAAGGCCTCCCCCTCTCGTTGCTCGAAGCGGCAGCTACCGGTCGAATCTTAGTGGCAACGGACATTCCTGGCTGCCGTGAGGTCGTCCAAGACGGCAAGACCGGGGTTCTCGTGCAACCTCGCAGCTCTCAAGATCTTACCGAAAAGCTAAGGGCGATCTTGACCGCGCCGGAGAACTATCGCGCGATGGCGGAGGCGGCTCATTTGCGCGCCGAACAACAATTCTCCCTGCCGCAAGTCAATCGCGCCTATCTCGAACTCTACAACGAATTGGAAGCGGGCTCGGATCTCAGGAACTAGTGCGCCTTCAGACCAAGGGCCTTCGTGGCGATCGTTTGGCGAAGTGGCTTCGAGCTCCAGTCGCTGTCGAGGACAACCCAGACGAGCGGCGTCAGGTCAGGAGGAATCGGCAATAGCTCGACGCTGTCAAAGCAGCGCGCGGACGCCTCTGGCGCCTCGATTCCGATAAATTTGATGTCGCCGGTCGAGTAGACTGGTCCAAGGAGATAGGTCGCTTTGTCACTCAACTGCGCCGACATAGCCCAGGTAATGTCCTCAAACTGACCGCCCTCGTATCGGGCCGTGATCGCGATTCTCCCTCCCGGATGAATATCGCAACCCGGTCTCCCAAGACGCACCCTCAGCAGCCGCGTGTCGATATAGGCTCCTTCCCCGGGAACTGGCACGTGGAAATCGCGACCCAAGCGAAAGTAAACGAGATCAGACCCC
>JAYWBY010000451.1:0-11576 GCA_043781115.1 Pseudomonadota bacterium | reverse complement strand
TCCGGTCTTTGAGACCGTTCCAGAAGGCCGCGGCTTGCAGTTCCTTGCCGCCCGCGGCTTTGAGCTTCAAAATTTGCAAGGCGCCTTCGCCGGTGCCCACCGTAAGGCATTGTTGGCGTTTGTCGTAAACGGCTTCTCCCGGCGCGAGCGCGTTTTTGCCCTGACTGTCGGGCTGCATTTCCGTGACCGCAAGGCGTCGGCCCGCCAGGAAGGTGAAGGAGCCAGGCCACGGTTGAAAGGCACGGTAGCGGTTGAACGACTCTTCCGCCGGGCGCTCCCAGTCGATCAGACCGTCGTGCTTTTGGATCTTGCGGCAGAGCGAAACTTTCGCTTCGTCTTGAGGGGTACCTTTGAAATCGGGATCTTTCAACTTCTCGAGGGCCGGGAGGAGAAGCTTGGCTCCGAGCTCGAAATAGCGGTCGGTCAGCTCGCCGGCCGTCTCGGAGGCGCCGATGGGCGTGGCTTCTTGGAGGATGATGTGGCCAGCATCGAGCCTTTGGACGGTGAAGAGAATAGTGACGCCGCTCGTGTCGTTGCCGTCGATCAAGGCCGCCGGCACGGGCGTCGCGCCTCGGTATTTAGGCAGTAGCGACGGGTGGATGTTGATCGTGCCGCGGCGCGGGATCGCCAAGAACGCGTTCGAGAGAATCTGGCCGTATGCAGCGGTGATCGCGACATCAGGTTTCAACGCCGCGAACTGCTCGAGGAAGGCGGGATCAGAGGCCTTCTCGGGCTGCAGCGTTGGGATACCGAGGCTCTTGGCGAAGGCTGCTACGGGCGGGTCGATCGGCGCTTGGCCGCGGCCAGCGGGCCTTGACGGCTGGCTGACGACGCCTACCAACTCGAACCCGAGGCTCGGCGCCAACCGACTCAGGGCCTGCAAGGGAGCGAGCACCGGCTCCGGCGACCCTAAAAATATCAAGCGCATGACGTTGTCCTTGGGCGACCCGACTTGTTCCGCGACGATTTATAGCGAGGAATACAGCAGTCGCGCAATGGCCGATTCCTGACGCAGCGCGTCCTCGAAGCCGATTTTGGCCAAAGTGCCACAGTATTCCCGTTCGAAGAGGAGATAGCTCGCGATCTCGGAAGCTTCGACTTTACTTCCGAGACCACCGAGGAGGAACTTCATCGTCTCGGGCAAACGCGAAAACTGTTCGATCGCGAACGAACCCAAGTCGATGGAAGGCTGCAAGTAGAGGAATTCGATGGGGTGGGTCGCCGACTCTTGCCGCCGCGCCTCTGGCACCAACGCCAAGGTGTCGTTGATTTGCGAAAGGCGTTCGATGTCGTATTCGGTCGCGTCCATCATGATCGCGTTCAGCAAGACGCCGAGCACGCGGCCGAGCGTCGGTTTGACCTCTTGGTGCGGCGTCGGCGAGTTGACCGGCCGAGGAAAACGCACGCCAATGATGATGAGCTTGCGTGCGCCAAGGCGGATGGACGGGCTGAGGGGCGCCGGGTTGCGGAGGCACCCGTCCCCGTAGTTGCGGCCGTCTATCTTCACTGGCGGAAAGAAGAGGGGCAAGGCTGACGACGCCATGACGTGGTCTATGCCGATCGACGCATTGGTCGAGCGGCGCCGGGCGCGCTGCCACCCTTGTGAGGGATCGTGGCTCATGACGAATGAAATCGATTCCGAGGTCTGGTAGTCGGTGGCGGTCAGTTCGAAGGCCTTGAGCGCGCCGCTGGCGATGTTGACGGCAATGCGCTCGAACGGGATGCGTTGCTTTAAAAGCTGACGCAAAGGCCCGGTGTCGAGGAGCGAGCGAGCTTGTTTCGTCTTTTTTAGCCTGCCGATCAGCACATCCATACCGAGGTTCAAGCCGATGTGGCCGATCGAAAGGATGTCAGTGCGAAAGATGTCGGAGGTCTTTAGGCTCGACCAGAACTTCGAGAGCTTAGCGGCGCCCGCGAAAAAGTCGTCGGCCGTGGCGGCAAGATAAGCGCCGTTGATGGCGCCGGCGCTGGCGCCCGTCACGATGTCGAACGGCGCCTGCTTGCCGGCGCGCTTGGCGACCTCGGCGATACCCTCCACGACACCTGCCTGGTAGGCGCCACGGGCTCCGCCTCCGGTCAGGACGAGGCCGGTCAGTCCCTTCGACGATTGCACTAAGTCTCTCCATGAGAAGTGAGCGGAAAACAATCCTAAATGCAAAGCCAAATGGGGTCAGGCACTTCTTGTAAGTGCCTGACCCCATTTGACTGTTCCGAATGGGTAGAGCGCCTGGAGTAGCGCGAAAACGCAGATGCCTTCCGAGGAAGGGGCGAGCAAACGAAGCGGCGAAGCTGGCGGGGGCGCACGGGTGGGTCGAGGACGCGGATTTAGGCACTACTCCAGGCTCATTGGGACCTTACGACGAACACGAGGGGGTCACTTGCAGGCCGTCCCCACATCGAAGAGAATGGAAGGGCGGCGTTGGATCACCTCGGATTCCCGACAGGCTCACCATACAAATGTATGGTCACATGGTTCCTTCATAGCTGTCAAGCGACCCTAGGTAGAAATTTCCCGCCAGACGCAACCCACAGATCTCGAAGAGAAATACTGGGCCACTGACGCCGTCGTCTACGTGCTCGTAAACGAAGACGTGCTCGTGCTCGTCGTCGAAATGGAATCGAGCACGAGCACAAACACGTCTTCGAGCACGTTTACGACGACGAATACGACCTAGAGCACGTACCTATACGTCGCGAACAGATCGATCGCCTGCGCCGAAAGCGTCGACGTCTTGTCGTTCGCGCCAGTTTTGAGCTTCGCCTCACCCCGGCCGATAGTAACGCCGGTGTCGACCGCGCTTTGCTTGTTCATGCTGAAGCTCGCCAGCGCTTGGACCCCAAGCTGCGGGATGTCGAGCGGCGAAGCGTTGTTCGCCTTAAGATAGAATTTCGAGTCGTAGAGCCCAAAAAGCCCCCAGCTGCCACTGGCCGTCCGCCAGGTCGCGCCGAGCTTCGTCATGACGAAATCGGTCGAGTCGTCGTCGATGCCCGAGGCGCGGAGGTGCTCGACCGTGCCGCCGACCGAGGTGACGTCGTTGAGATGATATTGACCGTGCAGCACCCAGCGCCGAGGGTCGGCGGTCGAACCATCGGTCTCTTCGATGTCGATTGGCGGAGAATACTTCAATCCGATTTCATATTGTCGAGTCGCGTACGTGATCCCGGGACGGAGGATCTGGTACGACGTCGATCGGGAATCTTGGCCTTGAGTCTTATCCTTCACGGAAACTTGGCTGAGCTCGGCTCCGAGAGCGACACGGTCGTTGATGGGCACGGCTATTAGCAGCGTTATTTGATCGCGTTTTCTCTTCGTCTTGGAGGTGTCCGTGGCGACGCCGGTTGCGGAGAATTTCGTCTTGTCGTCGTCCTCGTCCTGACCGTACGTAAGGCCGAGGCGGACTCCGGCTTGGATGTTGACGATGCCGGTGAAGCCGAAATACTGAGAGCTGAGATCGAACGTCGTCTTCCTGCCGGATGCCTTGTCCGAGTACTTGCCGTCGATAGCCTCGAAGCCCGCGACGACCGCGTACTTCTCCACGTGGGTCATCTGTGCTGGGTTGACCAGCGCGAAGACGCTGTGCCCCGCGAGGACGTTCGAGGCATTCGGAGAGTTGAGCGACCACGGCGCCTCGAGATCGTTGGAGAACGGGCTCGATTTGCCTCCCGCACCGAGGACGAACGTCCCCTCGCGAGCCCCGGAAGCGTCGTCGGCAGGGCTAGCTGGCGCCCTTTTGCGCTCTTTCGCTTCGACGTGCTCGGTGGGCGGATCCTTCTTCTCTTTCTCTTTGCTCTTGAGGTCCACCGTCTGGCCCGCGCTCAGGCTGTCGATGCCGTAGAGGATTTTCAACTTCGCGCCCTTGCCGCTGACGCCGACGACTTCGGCCTCGACCGACTCGCCGCCGGCGTCAAACGTCAAGGGATTGCCGGCTTTCAGTTCTTTCGCTTCGGCGGGGCTCACCTTTAGAATCGCTTGGTCGCGGCCTTTGTCGACCTTCAACACGGTAGCGCCGAGGGCTGGAGCCGTGGCGAGTGCCGCGAGCATTGCGAAAGCGCCGATAGACGAGGGTCGGAAGGACATAAACATGGGCAAAATCCGAAGCAGAGAGAGGTTGCGATCTTTCGCGCCATGATCCGTCAAGCGCGGAGAAAGGGCAATTTCAAAAGCATTGACCGTTCCAAGGCCGAATGCTACCCGTGCAGGACCGTTCTCTGGAGGATCTCATGCGTAAACTTGGACTGTTTTCCCTGGTGCTTTGTCTCTTGGGCGCCGGCAAGGCGCTGGCCAACGCCACGACCGCCGCTGACCACGCGCTTCGCCACATGTTCGAGGACGAGTGGCACTATCAAATGGTCGAGTCGCCCGAGTGGGCAACGTGGGTCGGATTTCCCGGCCAAGACAGTCGTTGGACGGACAACAGCCGCGTCGCCATCGGCAAACGCGAAGCGCATACCCGCGCTTATTTGAAGAGCCTGAAGGGCTTGAGCCGCGCCAAGCTCTCGCCGAGCGAGCAGTTGAACTACGACCTGGCCCTGCGCCAAGCCGAAGAGCAAGTGGAAGGCCAGAAATTCCACGGCGACGTCATGCCGATCAACCAAATGTCCGGTCCGCATCAGGACATCGCCCAACTTCTTTCGATGCAGTCGGCAACAAAGCTAGCGGATTACCGCGACATCCTCACCCGCTTGAAGGGCGTGCCGACGGTCATCGACCAAACAATCGATTTGATGAACGAAGGCCTGAAGCTCGGCATCACGCCGCCAAAGGTCACTCTTCGTGACGTCCCGGACCAAATCAAAGCCCAAATCGTCGAAGATCCGACGACCAGTCCGATGCTCGAAGCCTTTAAGAAAATCCCCGACTCGATCAGCGCCGCCGACCAGGACAAGCTCCGCGCCGAGGCGAAGACCACCTACCTCTCAGCCGTCGCCCCGGCGTTCGAGAAGCTCCACAAATTCTTCGTGGAGACTTATCTGCCGAAGGCGAACGAAAAGATCGGCCTGTCGTCGCTGCCAAATGGCGCCGAGTGGTACCAACACAACATCCGCGTCGAGACGACGACCAACAAGACGCCGGCCGAGATCCACGCGATCGGTCTCGCGGAAGTCAAACGCATTCGCGGCAAGATGGACGAAGTCATCCAGAAGCTCGAGTACAAGGGCGACTTCAAAGAGTTCACCGAATTCTTGCGCAACGACGACCAGTTCTTTTATACCGATGCCGATAGCCTCCTCGCGGGTTACCGCGACATCGCCAAACGCATCGACCCGGAGCTGCCGAAGCTCTTCGGTCGCCTGCCGCGCCTGCCGTACGGCGTGAAGCAAGTGCCGTCTTATGCCGAGAAGTCGCAGACGACTGCTTATTACAACCAAGGCTCACCCGATTCCGGCCGCGCCGGCACCTTCTTCGCCAATACCTACAACCTGAAGGCCAGGCCGAAATGGGAAATGGAAGCCCTGACGCTGCACGAAGCCGTTCCGGGTCATCACTTGCAGATTTCGCTGGCCCAAGAGATGACCAACGTGCCGGAGTTCCGCAAGAACACCGGCTACACCGCCTACGTCGAAGGTTGGGGTCTCTACTCGGAGTCGCTCGGAGAAGAGCTCGGATTCTACAAAGACCCGTACTCGAAGTTCGGTCAACTCACCTATGAGATGTGGCGCGCCGTTCGTCTGGTGGTCGACACCGGCATGCATTCGCTGGGCTGGTCGCGCCAACAAGCGATAGACTATTTCACGGCGAACACCGGCAAGAGCGAGCACGACATCGAAGTCGAGATCGATCGTTACATCGTGTGGCCGGGTCAGGCCCTAGCTTACAAGATCGGTGAACTGAAGTTGAAGGAGCTCCGCGCCAAAGCAACGGCCGAACTCGGAGCGCGCTTCGACATCCGGACCTTCCACGACGAGCTTCTCCGCAACGGCGCCTTGCCGCTCGACGTCCTGGAAGCGCACATGAATCAGTGGATGACATCCCAACGGATGGCATCGCACTGATCCTGCGGGCGGCGGGGGGCAAGGAGCTCAAATGCTCGTGCCCGCCGTCGCGCTCAACCAGCTCCGGAAGTACCGCAGATCGGTGTAAATCCCCGATGAGTCGCAGTGGCTGCTGCCGCGCGAAGTGACGCCGAGGAGCTTGAGCTTGCCGGCGCGCTTGACGAACGCCGGACCCCCGGAATCGCCCATGCACGCGCTCTTGCCCGGAGTGTCGCCGAACTCAATTTCCTTGGCGACGGTGTCGACGGCGGTCATTTTGACGTCGACCTTGCGCAAGACGCCGGCGCTGGTGGCGAAGTAGCTAGTAAGGCCGAAGCCCGCTAGCGTCAGCGTCTCGCCAGCCGTAACCTGGTCCGTCAGCCCAAGCATCGGCACGGCAGCGTAGCCAGCAGGAGCATCAGCGCTCAAGAGCACCAGGGCGACGTCGTTGGGCGGCCTCGTTGCCACGTCAGCGTCCATGGCGGCGGTGTCGAAGTTCGGGTTGACCACGAGGCGCGTCGCCGTGCGTAGGCGCGCCGTGGCGAAGTAGCCCGGCTTAGCGGTCGGCCCGAAGGCTACGTAGAGTTTTGTCTCCGAGTAGTCCGCCAAACAGTGCGACGCGGTCACTACGACGCGCGGCGCGATCAACGAGCCGGTGCAAAACTGAAACCCGTCCGGCATCACCAGAGCCACCGTCGACTTGCTGATGGGATCCGTCGTCGTGACCTTGGTGCCGCCGACAATTTTGGTGTCGCTCGTCGACGCCGGCACTTTGCCGCAGCCAGACAAGGCGATAATTGTTAGTAATAACAATAAGTTAATCTTGTTTCCCATAACCCCTCCCGTAGAAACTGGCCGATTGGCCAGTTATCCAATAACTACCATGAGCAATTCGGTGGAGTCAAAGCCGCTCATTTGGCATGGTGTCGCGATGAAGACTATCGGCCGCGTGGAAATTCTCCGGCGTTATCCCGTGAAAAGCATGAGCGGCGAAGACTTGGACGAAGTCTACGTGGCGTTTTCCGGTGTCGCCGGTGATCGCGTTTTCGCTTTCGTCGACGACGAGAAGACGGCGGCGGGCGACAATTTTCCGTGGCACTCGGCGAGAGAGCAGCGGGAAATGCTGTTATATAAGCCTCGTTTTCGCGCGCCGTTGCCGCCGAAGACCCGCTATCCCGACATTTCCCGCTTTACCGTCGACGTCGTGACGCCGAGCGGCGCGACCCTCGCGGTCGACGACCCGCGGCTCCTCGCCGAAATGCGCGCCAAGAACGGTGGCGGCGTGACGCTGCGCTTTTCGGAAAAAGGTATGCAGGATGCGCGGCCGTTGTCGCTTTTCAGCTTAGATACTTTAGCGGATTTGACGAGCGAAGCAGGCGTCGCCATCGACCATCGCCAATTTCGCGCCAACTTTTACGTGCGTTGGCCGGACAAACCGGCCTACTTCGAGGACGAACTCGTCGGTCGCCGGCTGAAAATGGGCGACACTTTGGAAGTGATGGTCGTGAAGAAGGACCCGCGCTGTGTCATCATCAACATGAACCCTGACACCGCCGAGGTGCAGCCAAAGGTTCTGCTGACGGTCGCCAAAGGCCACAAAGGCTGCATTGGCGTTTACTTGGCAGTCTTCCGAGAAGGCCTCGTCAAGAACGGCGCCGAAATCGCGCTCCTAGACGACTAGGACAGCGAGCGCTGCAGCGCCAGGACCTGGCCGACGATCTCGAACGGCTGGTCCTTGGCGTAGAGCGGCGAGAAGCGGGGATTTTCCGGCTTCAGATACCAGCCGTCGACTTTGTCTTTCACCAGACGCTTCACCGTCACGTCGCCGTCGACGCGCGCGACGACAATGCTCTCTTTTGGTGGCTCGCGATCAACTTTCACGACTAGCCAGTCGCCGTCGAAAATACCGGCGCCGACCATGCTCTCGCCGGTCGCTTGCAGACCGAACAGTTCGTCGGCTCGCGGATGCGGCTTCTGAAACATCGCGATCGACATCCGCATCGTGCCGACGCGCTCTTCCAGCGCCTCGACAGGGTTGCCGGCGGGGACCATGCCGAGCAAGGGAATTAGGAAGGTGTTGAGGTCGCCGTCGTCGACTTTTCGGGAGTGGCGAGAGAGCTGCGTCAAATGGTACGTCCGCGCTGCTTGGCGCTCGTTCTCTTCAATGTAGCCTTTGCGGCGCAACGCACTTACGAGGTCTTGCGCGGAGCCGACTGCTTTGTAGCCCATGAACGAGCAGATCTCGCGCAGGGTCGGAGCCACCCCAGATCGTTCGATCGACGACTGGATGTACTCGAGGGCTTTGGCTTGCGTGGAGGTAAGCTTGCTCATCGACTTGGACGAAGCTCCCTGGGCTCTTGAGCCCTTGTCAAGACCGTCACGGCCTGAATACCAAGATAACCTTAGATGTTTGGAAATTCAAGGGGTTGATCAGAATGGCTCAGCCCGTCGCCCCCGGGGAGAGGGCGAAACGCCTATTTTAGCAGCATTTGGCGGCTGCGGTCTAGAGGGGCACGCGTTCGGCGAAGCGGCGGGCATAGCCGCCGGATTCGACTTCGACGACGACTTCTAGCGACAATCGGCTACGCTCCTCGAGCGCGCTCCCGTCCCCGACGTCGTAGCCGACGCGGCTCTCGATGACGGCAAGGTTGGCTCCTGGAAACTGCCGTTGGAGCCGAGCCAGCGCTGAGGCCTTGGGAGGGTTCAGGTCTAGATTGTTGGAGTCGGCCCATTCTGTCAGACGCAGCAGCGTGGCGTCGATCAAGGTCGCCGTCATCGCTGAAACCTCACCGCTTGCGTCTACCGTGACTTCGATCGAGCCGGCCGAGGCGAGAGGCGTCAAGCCGCTGAAGCGCTGGTGGAAGACGACGATTTTGCCGAAGACCAGCGGGTGACCGCCCGCGTCGGAGACGCCGCGGCTGATGATGTAGGTCGGCTTTAGCTCAGTTTTGACGTCGGCGACGAGAGACTTCCGCTGCAGAAAATCCCGCGCGATGCGAATGACGACATCGTCTTTTATGGTGATCTCGCGGGGAGAATTCGCCCAGGCCCCACTCTCGTCCTTCCGCCAGTCGATGAAGCCGGTATTGGAATCATAGGTCATCGTGCCTTCGGGCGATTTATAGATAGCGAGTTTGCCGGAGGCGCTTTGGCTGAAGTTTGCCGCCCCGCGACCAAGCAGGGCCTTGGCTAGCGTTGCGTGTTTGAACTTCCGGTGCGACGTCTTGATGACGCGCGGGATGGCTTTGTCGGACGTTGTCTGCGGCATCGTGAAGGTGTCGTCGAGGCGGCGCGCGAGGTCGTAGCGATAGGCGCTGCCGCCTTGGCCGTAATGTTCGTCCGTGAAGCGTTTCGCCGTCGCCAAGTGTTGCCTCGCGGCGTTGTCGTCCGCGCCAAAGCAAAGGGCGGCGGGGACGTTGCCGTAGCTCACGCGGCGCGAGGCTTTGAAGAAGGCGTCCGCCAGGGTGTCGTCGGAAGTCGCCAAGTCTTCTAGGAAGTACTCGCCGTAGGCGTCGCCGTCCTCCATGTTGTTGGAATACCCGAAGATGCAATTCAGACCTTGGTTGGCGTTGCGCCACGTGACTTGCGGATTCTCGCCTGGTCGCGACGGGTCGTCGCCCGTGCCGATTTTGAGGCCCTGACAAGTCGAAAGCACGAGATAACGGGACTTCGAGTCGCCGAGCTTCATTTCGGTCGTACGGATGTTGCAGGCCGCGTCGGCGCCGCCCGCCAGCGCGGTGTAACGACCGCCGCTCGTGGTACCGTGGGACGCGATGTAAGAGATCAGCGACGAGTCCGCCCCGTCGAAGCCGCTCGCTCCGCGCGTGCTTTCGAAATAGTCGTGGCTCGAACCCCAGTCTGCCATTTTGACGTCGGCGTCCGTCCAGAGCGCATTCTTCTGCGCGTCGTCGGGAAAATTGTGGCTGGCGAAGAACTTCTGCAGCTCGGCGATCGTGCCGGGGAGGTTGGCGGCGCCGCAGTTGGCGTGGTTGGTCACTGCGTAACCGCTGATGTAGTGCGCGAAAGCTTGGCTCGAAGCACTGGCCGAAAGTAAGGCCAGCGCCGCGAAAAGACGCGATTTCATGGGGGCTCCCCGGGTAAGCGTGGTGAGCCGATTATAACACGTCGGGCTGGCGTCGAGGATTTGGGCCAAGTCTAACAAACTGCCGAAAACCCACGAAATCTCGCTATTTGCTACTGCGCCGAATATCCCAACGCGGCCAGCCGCTCGAGCAGCGGCGGGTGCGAATGGTAGACGTTGGAGTACGCGGGATGGCTGATCGGCATGGCGCTGCTTTTCTCCCGAAGCTTCAAGAGCGCGGCGCCGAGTTCGCTGGCATTGCCGACTTGGGCTTTGGCGAAACGGTCGGCAGCGAATTCGTTGCGGCGTGAAAGGTGGTTTTCCATCGGCTGCAAAATGAAGTCGGCAATGCCGAACCACAAGCCGAAGACGATCAGGGCGCCGTAGTTGCTCACTCCAGTAAGTCCAAAGGCCTGGTAAAAGGGCGAAAGCGGCAAGCAGAGGCTCAAGAAGAAGAACGTCAAGCCCGTCATCAACGTGCCGCGTAGGAGTTGCCAGCGAACGTGATGAAGCTTGAAGTGGCCGAGTTCGTGCGCCAGCACGGCCACGACCTCCGCCGCGGACATGCTCTCCACCAAAGTGTCGAAAAGCACGATGCGCTTCTTCGCGAAGACGCCGGTGAAATAGGCATTGCCGTGGCTCGACCGCTTCGACGCATCCATGACGTAGATGCCGGCGGCGTGGAAGCCGATCTTCTTCGCCAAGCCCTCGATGCGGGTCTTCAATTCGCCGTTTTCCACGGCCGAGAATTTGTTGAAGAGCGGCGCCAAGAAGGTCGGGTAAAGCCACGCGGTCAAAACGCTGAAGGCGGTCATCGCCACCCAGGCGTAGACCCACCAGTAAGAGCCGGTCGCTTGCATGATCCAAAGTATAGCGGCCAAAATCGGCGCGCCGAGAATCGCGGCGAGCGCCAAACCTTTGGCTCTATCGAGCCAGAAGCCCCGGGGGGTCTGGCGGTTGAAGCCGTGACGTTCCTCGATGACGAAGGTGCGGAAGAGGTCGAAGGGCAAATTGAGGACGATGCTGGCAAAGCCGAGCAGGCCGAAGAAGAAGAGGCCGATGACGATCGGGCCGCCATGGACGAGTTCGGCTCCGCGAGCAGCTTCTGCTTCGAAGAAGCCGAGGCCCCCGAAACCCAAGAACGCGAGCATGACGAAGAGTTGAATGCGTGTCGCGATCGACGCGAACCGGTATTTGTCCTCCGCGTAGAGCAGGCTCTTCCGCATGTCCGCCTCGGCGATCCCGAGGACTCGTTCGGCTTCGGCCTGGCGTTCCGGGTTCAAATAATGAACACGATTGACGGTGGCGAGAACGCGCTCGACGAGATGCTGCACGATGCGCAGGCCTATGAATATCATTAGGATCGTCGAGCTGTTCAAAGGGACCTCTAGGGCTTGTGGGTGACAGCCTGTTCGGGGCGAATTTACCATGGGTGGCTTGCCTGGGACCATATCTTAGGTAGATTCTGGCGCGAACGCGCCAGAATCTATCCCGAGGAGCGTAGCGACGTGGGGATCTCGAC
>JAYWBY010000450.1:0-4277 GCA_043781115.1 Pseudomonadota bacterium | reverse complement strand
TCTTAATGCTAAGCGATGCACCTCACTCAAGGGTGGCCTAATAGTCCAGGATATAAGTGGCTGATTTAAAATAGAAGTTTTGTTGACCCTTAAGCCTTCAATAGATATCTGGGGTGGGATACATTTTCTTCCGTCCGGCACGCTAAATTCCGGTGCCCGTCAGAAAAATTATGAGGACACCATGCGCACCTTTTCGCGGTTGTTGATTTTCGCCGCTCTGCTTTCCGGCTGCGGCCAAGGTAGTGGCACTAAGCCCGGAAACCCGCTGCAGGCAACCCTCGACTTCATTCGCGGGCACGGCTTTCCGTCGCTCGCTTCCCTCAAGCCTTCTTTGCCGCCGCAACTGGCCCGCCTCGCCGGCGTCCAAACCGACGCCACCGGCTTGCCGGCGATTCCCGATGATTTGACCGGCGCGACGTTTGGCGACGACACGGCGGCGATTAACGGCGTGCTCGGGGACGCTCGGGGACTTTCGGCGCAAGGCTTCTCGGAGGCGCGGCGGCTCGAGGCGATGGTCCAAAACATGGCGACGCCAATTTACGATCTCCTTGGTCGTACGGATCTCTTCAGTAGCGGCGACCCGGGACCGTCCACGAAGACCAGCGCGTCCATGCTTGTCGACCCGTCAACACAAGGCAGCCAAGGCGCTCCCTCGGTGTTCGACGATCTCGCCAATTCGCTTTCTTATGCCATCGACACAGGAGGAGCCAATGGCGTGCCCTCATACATCGTGCTGGCGGCGGACGCGGCTACCGGGTCGATCGACATCAGCGGCCTCTGGCCCGACGCCGGCAACTTCAAGACCGGGTTTCGCGCCAAAGTGCGGCTCGGCTCACTCGATGATCTGGACGTCGCGCTGACGTTGGCGCCCTCGAGCATCGGCGGCCTCGTGCCGGGATGGAAAGAGCGAGGTTGCGCCGAAGACCTCTGGCAAGTGGACGTCAAAGCCCTCGGCGGTGGCCAGAAGAGCCTCGAAGTGCGGTCGCACGAATGCCCAGGCGCGCGCGACGCCGTGTCGTCGCTTAGCCTCGCGTCGCTGGACGGCGGCACGTGGGGACTGACGGGCGGCTTCGCCCAATCGTTCGACGATTCGAGCGCCGATACGCTCCGCGGTTTTCTCGGCAAGCGCCAAGGCTTCGTGGTGCAAGCGGCCTCTCCGTCCGCGCTGGACCGACTTGCGGCCGCCGCCGCGGTCTTGGGCGAGTCCGACTTCGGCGCGCCGACCCAAGAAAAGATCGATCAGTTCGGCATCGGCCAGCTGGTCGCTCGCTACTTTCAGACAAAATACTTTTCCCCGCGTGTGCAAAAGGCGAAGAAGGGCACGATCTTCACCAACTACGACAACGTCGCTTACTGGACCTGCTATGCCGACGGCGTTTCCGACGTAGTCGAAAACCAAGTGCCGACCGTGAAGAACCTCTGCGCGGGTAGCGACATCGATGTCGACGACGCGCTGGGCGTTTTGACTTCGCTCAACGACGCCATTAAAGGCGTCGGACTCGTACCAGGCAACGTCAAGTCCACGGTGAAGGCACTGGTCGACGTATTGACGATCCGCAACACGCTGTTCGTCGGCGGTGACTCGGCGGTTGCGTACAAAACTCCGCCCGACGAGGCTTTCGGCGCCTTGGACGACAAACGCAAGCAGGCGTTGCCGGCGGCGCTCGGCGATACGGCCTGGAAGGAAGGAGCAAGCCACTTGCTTCTTCCCGTCAAGGCAAGCGAGGTTCCCGACTCGCCATACAAGGCGCTGGCCGGCGGCATCTCGAAATTCTTGAAGTCTGAGTGCCAGGCATTGGTTGGTGATGCCGCCTCCAAGGCCGGTAAAGCCGCGGATGCCATAGGGGTTTGTGGCTGAAGAGCAGGGCGCGCGTCTTCGACCTTCGCCGACGAACAATAGTTCGGCCCGGCGTCAGATTCAACGGCAAGCGAGCACAAAGCTGAGCCGTCCGGCCGCGTCCTTGGCGCGGCTCGTGGCTTCTTCCGCGCGTTCGCCGATGGCGATCGCCGAAGCGCCGCGAGCGAAGGAGTCGGTGGCCCCTTCCATCTTGGCTCCCGGGTCCTGCAGCAGGTCGACGCGGATGACGCCGGGCAATGCCTTCGCCTCGCTTTCGCCGTCGATTCGCACCAAAGTGCCGACGGCTGCCGGCGTGACATAAGCGATTGAAGCGAAGCGACCGAGCTGCTCGGGAATGTCCCCCAGCACGCTCTCCCCGCCGCACTGGCGAATCCAGGCGTCGTCCAAGTCGACGCCCGAGGCGAGTTCGATCAATTCGACGATGCTGTCGCCGGCCAAGCGAGCGTGCGTTTCGACGATCTGGGGGCCGGAGGCGGTCAGGATGACTTCCGTGTGCGACGGGCCGTTCTGGATGCCAACCGCGGTGAGGACGTCGCGAACGTAGGCGCGGATCGCGGCGGCCGGAGCTTCGGCGAGCGGGGCGGGGAGGCAGTGACCGGTCTCGACGCACGAGACGGGGTCCTTGAATTTTTGAGTTATGCAAACAATTTTATGTTTTCCTGCTTCCGAGAAAGCCTCGACGCTCCATTCGCTGCCGTCGAGGAACTGCTCGACCAGCATTTGGTGGCCGGGCGCGGCTTGGCGGAAGCGCTCGACGGCGGGCGCAATCTCGGCCTGCGTGTGGAGGATGGCGACACTCAGGCTGCCGCGGCCGTCGACTGGCTTAAGGACGACGGGATAGCCGTGGGCGGCGGCGAAGCCCTCCACTTCCGTAGCGTTCTGGACTAGGCGCGAGGCGGCGCTATTCAAGCCGGCTTCGGTCAAGAGCTGACGCATGATGTCCTTCTGCTTTGTGTAGCGGATGACGTCGGTAGTGTGAAAGGGGAGGCCAAGGGCCTCGGCGATGGCCGCGGCGAAGTCTTGGGTCGGTTCGTTGAAGCCGCCGATGCAGTCGAAGGGATCCGTAGCGTGGATCAAGCGTGCGGTCGCCACCCATTCGGCGGCCGAGGCGCGGGCGGGGATGCCGACGATGCGGTCGTACATGTCGAGGCCCTTCCGGCTCTTCACCGTCTTCATGTCGAAGAGCATGCAGAGGCGGAAGCCCAGTTTCTTGGCCTTCGGATGGACTTCGCGCGAACCGCCGATCAAAAGCATGTGCTTACTCATGACGCAAAGCCTTTCTTCTGCAAAATTTCGTCGATCTTCTTGCGGTGCGCCTTTTCCCAGTCCCCGAGGGATTGGGCCAGGTCCTTGGCGGCCTTCACCGCAGCGGCCTGGCTCGCGGTTTCCGCTTTCTCCTTCGGGACGACGACGACGCCTTCTTCGTCGGCCACGACGTAATCGCCGGGGTGAACGTCGATGCCGCCGCAGCGGATTTTCTCGTTTAGCGGCGCCACGACTTCCTTGCCTCCGGGAATCGGGCTAAGGCCCCGAGCGAAAACGGGAAAGCCGTGCTCGCGAATCTCGGCCAAGTCGCGGATGACGCCGTCGATAACAAAGCCGGCGATGCCGTGCTTCTTGGCTACGGCGCAGACGTTGCCTCCGGCGACGGCGTGCTTTAGATCGTTTGCTTCTATGACGAGCACCGAACCGGCGGGGGCGCGGTAGATGGCCGCATGCACCATCAAATTGTCGCCCGGCGCACACCGAACCGTAAAAATGGGGCCCGCGAGCCGCGGCATGCCGTCCCAAAGCGGCCGAATGCCGTGGTCCATGACGTTGTCTTTGGTCAAAACGTCGGCCAAAGCCATGGGTGAAAGGTTGCGGAGCGTATCGCTGATCGTCATGGTGTCTCCCTTAAGCCAGAAGGCGGAATTCTAAATTGGCGTGGTCCAAGTCCTTGGCGACGGAGCGTTCTTGCACCGCCCAACTCAGGCCGCCGTCGCTCGTCGCTAGGATCAAACCGTCGTCGCCCACCGCCCAGCCGCGCCGGCGGTCGGCGGAGAAGTGCACGCCCCAAAGCGTCTTGCCGGTGCCGCTTGGGCGGGGTTCCCAGCTCATGCCGCCGTCGGTCGTGACAAGAATGGTGTCGCTCCGGCCGACGGCCCAGCCGACGGCTTGGTCGACGAAATGAACGGCGGCTAGTCCCTTTGGCGTGCCGGTCGCGCCGCGCCGCCAGTTGACGCCTCCGTCGTTGGTGGTCAGCGTCGTCCCGGCTTCGCCCACGGCCCAGCCGGAGCGGCCGTCGGCCGTGACGTAGAGGGCCGCGAGGTTCTTCGGACCGTGCGTCGAGTTGAGCGTCCACGTCGCGCCGGCGTCTTTTGTCGAGAGCACCGTGCCGCCGTCGCCGACCGCCCAGCCCGTGCGCTGATCGGCGGCG
>JAYWBY010000449.1:0-11582 GCA_043781115.1 Pseudomonadota bacterium | reverse complement strand
ATGGACACGTTCGGCCAACGCCGCATCGGCCTCTATGAACGCAACTCGAAGACGGTCGTCGACATCCCCGACTGCCCGGTGCACCACTTGGAAATTAACCGCCTGGCGAAGCGCCTCTTCGGAGGCAGTGCGCCGCTTCCCGCGCCGTTCTACATGCACGCGAAGAAGACCTTCCAACCCGGCTGTCTGAAATTCGCCACGATTCGTTACAGCCCTTCGACCGGCGAGGCCGGCATCGTCTTGTCCCACACCGGCGTCGACCGCGCGGTCTTGGAAGCTTGGGCGGAGAAGCTCGACGTCCGCCGCGTGGCGCTCTACGAATGCCGCCTTGCCAAGGACGACGACGACCAAGTCTTGAACGATCAAGCTCGTCATCTCGCGGGACCGAAGACGTTCGGTTTCGTCGTCGCCGAGCGCGAGTTTCAGTTGACCCCGCAGGCCTTCTTTCAAGCCAACGCCAGTCTGACCAATCGCTTCGTCGAGCACATCACCACCGGCATCTCCGGGGGCGTGCTGCTCGACCTTTACGGTGGCTTTGGAGCGTATAGCCTAGCGGCCGCCGCCCATTTCGAAAAGGTCATCATCGTCGACGGCAACGGCCACGCCATCGACGCCGCTCGGCAAACCTGCTTGCGCCTCGGTATCACCAACGTCACCGCGGTTCACGCTTCCGTCGAAGACTACCTAGCCAAACGCCTGAAGGCGGACGACCGCCAGGCGGTGACCCACATCATCGTCAATCCGCCGCGCACCGGCGTTTCCGAGAGCGCCCGCGAAGAATTGGGCCGCACGCATTTCCCGGCGCTGGAAGAGCTTACTTACGTGTCTTGCGATTTGCCGACGCTGTCGCGCGACCTCGACGTCATCACGCGCAAAGGCCGGTTAAGGCTCGCCGCCGTGACGCCGTTCGACATGTTCCCGCAGACCGATCACATCGAAGTCGTGGCGCGCCTCAGCCGTTAGGCAAGTGGCAGACGGCTTCGACGTTGTGGCCGTCCGGATCGAAGACGAAGGCGCCGTAGTAATGCTCGTGGTAGTGCGGGCGAGGGCCGGGCGCGCCATTGTCTTTGCCTCCTGCCGCTAGCGCCGCTTTATAGAAGGCGTCGACCTCTCTCCGGCTCTCACGTGTTCTTCATGGGCTCGCTCAGGACGAACAACACCTGGGTGGCGAAGGTCGTCAGGACCTGCCCGTAACCATCGATCCGGATTTACTTCAACTCTTGTTGGAGCTCGATTCGGACCATGGCGCCGAACGGCAGAGCCGAAGCAAAGCTAATCTTATTGGCCTGGCGTAGGTAGTCCGTCCGCACTTGACCGTCGACCCAAACGCTCCACTTTTGGAATTCGTTGGCGGCGGGCAGGTCCGGGGCGGTGAACGTGAACTCCTTACGGTCCTCTAGTACGTAAGAGTAGTTCACGTTCACCGTCGCGACGTCGTCGGCGAAGCCGCAGCCGTCGATCGCTACCATGCGCTGACTGACGACCAAGTGGGTCGCGTCGGTGCAGGTGACTTGGCCGCCGGTCGCGGATACACCCGCGAGCGGGTCGACGGGGAGCGTCAGGTCGAAGTGCTGGCGCTGGACGTTGTCGTACCGAAGCGTCAAGCGACGACCTTCGACGAAATCCGCCGCCGCGATGCTGACGAAACCTAAGGCATAGGTGAGGGTCACCGGGTCCCCGGTCGTCGTGTCGAAAGCCTCTAGGTCGACCGGCATCGCGTAAGCGGGAGCGAAAGGATACCTCAAGAGCGGCGCTCCGACGGCTTGGTACGCAAAGTCTAGCCTCGCGCCGTCGGCGGGAGCGGGACTAAGGGTCACGGCGCCGGTCGTATTCACGACGCTGAAGGAGTTCGTCGTCGCGCCGTTGACGTTCGCCGTCAGCGAGCCGGCTTTGATGCTTTCGCCCATTTGGAACGTCTGCGTCAACACCACATCGTTGCGCGTGTAGTTGACGACAACGTGCGAATACTCGCTCGGGGTGGCGGCGAGCCTCACCGTCATCGTCCCGGGATCTACTTGGTAGTCGCCGGCGCCGAGGGTTTGGCCTTCGACCGTGACGGTCAAGAGCGACGGATCCGGAATATACCGCAGCACGAAGCTCGAACGCAGCGGCATCGGATCGTGGCGATAGTCGACGCGGATAACCGCGCCAGCGGCGGGCGGCGGCGTCAGCTCGACGACTTTGCCGGTAATCGTGAGGCCGGTCGTGCGTTCGACCGAGTCCACGAAGACGTGCACGGTCAAAGGATCCGGCGCGTAGGTTAGGGTGAATTTGGTGTTGAGTACCGTCTTGATGTCGAGGGACATTTGCGCCAAAGTCGCCGAGTAGTCGGCGGCGCAAATCGAGCCCCAAGTGCCGCTCGTCCGCGTCACGAGGTCGGAGTACTGGACGGCTTTGTTGGCCGCCGTCGAGCACTGCGCTTGCGTTTGCGTCGGGTGCCAAAAGAGGCCATAGACGCGCGCGTTCTTGCCCGGCTCGCGAATCGACGCGAGGTAGTCGTAGAGATAGTTGCTCGAACCGTAGTCCTTGCCGGGACAATCGCCGCCATTGGCGCTGCAGTTGTCCTCGTCGCTGACGATCAAGACCGCGACGGTCGAGTCGGTGCGGAGCCACGGTTGCGGAATGCAGGTACCGGCCATCGCGCGCACCGCTTGCAGCACGCCGCGCTCGTTGCCGCTACCGGCGACGCCGGCGGTGACAGCTTGCGAGAAGAGCTGCGCCGCGTTGGCGTCACCCTTCTTGATGAGCTTCCGGAGACACCCTTCGTCCGGGTCGGTGGTCACGACGCCTATTTGCCAGTCGGCGTCCTGGACGTAGCTGAGCAGCGGCGTGAGCTTCGACGCCATGTTTTGTTGCTCTTCCGCCATCGAGCCCGAGTCGTCGATGACGACGATGATGTCGAGCGGGCGGTCTTCGATCTGGTTGAAGGCTTGGCTTTCTCTAGCGCCGTAGTTGCCTTGTTCGAAGCTGTCGACCGCCGTTGCACGAGAAAGCTGGGTCATCGTTTTGGTTCGACCCATGTAACTCCGCGTCAGCGTCAATCCCGAGGTGAGGTAGGCGGCGTCGAGGCCTTTCGAGATGCTGCCCTGGCCAACGGTCTGAGCGGCGAAGGTCAACTCCCGGCTCTGAATCTTCGGCAAGACGACGGCGCCTTCCGTGCCGGGTGGGAAGTCGATGGCGCCTTCGGTGCCGGGCTTCAGGCTGACGTCGAAGTCTTCGGCGCCGGTGTGCGTACCCGACGCGTTAGCGTCCTCGGCGCTCTGCTCCGTCGAGGCGCCGGAGGTCCCATTCGAGCCCACGACGCGATGTTCGTCGTTTGGTTCTTTGTCGCCCTTTGTGGAGTCTTCGCCCGTAGGCGCAGCTTTGTCCGCGGCAGTAGCATCGGCAGACGCCGACACCGTGCCGTTAGCACTTCGCTGGTCCGTTCGTTCCGTTTGCGACGTGAAGGAAGGCTCTTGTCTGTCGCAGCCAACAAACAAGAGGGGAAGTGCCAACGCCAAGGCCGGGGCCCTGAAAATGCTCGGATACATAACCTGGTTCCTCCAAAGTAGCCTCGTTGGGCCACGGGATCCAAGGTCGGTAGTCGCCCTCGGGGCTTTAGGCGACGAGTTATAGGCCTGATTTTGCAGGATTATTTGCGGATGGTTTCGCAGGGGGCGGACGCGCAAGTGCGGACTATCAAGGCCTCGGGAGGCTTACGCGGCATGCGAAAGCCGGCGGTTCCTTGACCGGCATAGACAGTTAGCCGGCCGGGTGGGGCCCGAGGTTCAAGGACCCGAGGTAGCCGAGCTGCCCGGCCTCAGCAAAATGATCTGCGGCCCAAACTTCGAGGCGTACCCGTCCCGACGGTCTTTGAGGAATTGGGGCGCGGAGTCCGCGCCGGCCTTTTTGAAGCCAATTCGACCGTAGAAGTTCTCGAGATGCGGGCCGCAGGTCAGAAACACTACACCGCGAGCTCTCTCGGCGCAGAGGTCCTTGAAGGCCCGGAGCATCGCGACGCCAATCCCCCGCCTTTGGCGGTCCTTGGCGACATTCATGCCGCGCAACAGGAAGACGCCCTTCTCTTGCACCAGGCGGACGGCGCCAACGATTCGTTTACCTTCCGTCGCCAGCACCACTTGGTCGTCCGGTTCGGTGGGTCCCGTGTAGCCGCAGCTCCGGTAGAATTCCTTGATGGCGCGCATCCTCGTGGACGCGAGCCCGACTGACACTTCAACCTTTGCCTTGGCGTCGTCGCAGCGAGGGTCCCAGCGCGGGTCGACGCCTTTCAAATTCGCCTTTGGCTCACCCGTGTCGTCAAATTTCCAGGCGCAATAGCCATATTGAAACCAACGAGCCGGAGGCACCGAGGCCATACCTTCCAGCTCCTTCTCCGTGTGATGCCACTGCGGAGGAAGCGCCGCGAACACCAAGTCATTGGCGACGCGTTTGGACCTTAGCGCTACGGAAAGGGCGAGATGCTTCGCAGTCCCCTTCGGAGCCTCGGGGTCGACCTCGGGGTGCGAATAGATGTAGCGGACGCCCTGAAGCGCTTGGCCGAGGTTGAGGGCCGCATGTTTGGCGTAGTTTTCCAGGAAGCGCTTCATCGACTGTAGTATAATTTACGATGCTCTTTTGCGATAGCCGCGTTCGTACCAAACCAGCAGCGGCAGCGCCAACAATGCGATGAGATCCGTCGGATCCTGCTCCAGTGTATAGTGCGCCGTTTGGCCGGCGAGGTCGTACGACCGGTCGACGATCCAGTGGTTTAGATCGTTGCCAAAGGCCGTGGTCTTGATCGCCAGGAAGTAGACTCCGGTCACCGCGCAACACCACGTGAGCCGCCGCCCATCCTTCCACACGAACGACAGAAGAGCGTCGAGCACCAACGCCATGACGACGACGCCCGTGACGTCGCTGAGCTTTCCCGAAATGACACCCGAATAAAGGGGTTTCAGCACCCATGTATTGAGCGACAAGAGCGCCATGGACAAAAGCCCCACCCCGCTCACGAGCAGGGGACGTTCGGCGGGCCTCAAGGAGTTGTACCGACCACGATGCTCACATGGTCTGAAGGCCTTTCTAGGCCGGCCTTTATCGTCGGACGGGCGCCGCGAACGCTGGCGCTAGAGTCGATCGAGAATTTGGTCTTGTCGTGCTTGTCGGTGTTGAAGAGGATGACGTAGCGCCCGCTGGGCGTGACGACTTGCTCGGTCGATTTGAGGACCGTCGCGCTATCGACGTCCGAGAGGGCGACGACGGACGAGGACGCGTCGCCGACTGGCCCGGAGAATTGAATCAACGCAAAGAGTGGGTTGGTGTCGGATATGTCACTTGGCGTCGCGGCCACGCGGGGATCGAGCAAAAGCTCGTCGTTGATCAGGCTGGTCGAGACGAAAGCGATCGTTGGCGGGTTGTACTGCGTCGGAATTCCACCTGGCAGCAGTTGGTCGAGCTGAGCTAGCGGCAATTGGCCTACGGCGAAAGGGAGGGTCGTGGTCGACACCAGCAATTGTTGGTGGGGGTCTTTCACGAACACCTCGAGATCCACGTGCGCCAACGATGGTTTTTCCACGGCGGACGCTGCCGCGTCGAACCGAATTCGGTACGATTCGTCATCGTTGGTGAAAGCGCAGTCCTTGGCGACGTTGATGGAGCGCAGCGACGAAAAAGGCGGTAAGACGAAGTGCTGGTTCGGAACGAGCTTCGGGTTCAAGTCGTAGAGATCCTTGGACGTGCACCGGTAGTTGAACGTGCGGTAGTCCGTCGCGAGGTCGGCATGGGGGTAGGGATACTTCACGCGCAAGTAAACCGCTTCGAGTGTCACCGGATCCCGAGCGACGTCTAACAACGAAGAGGCTTCGTCTACTTTCGGAGCGATGTAGAGGTCGGGCCAATAGAACAAGATCTCGCCAACTTTCTCTCCAGGCGCCAATTCGGACGGGCTGGGCTGAAAGACCTTGAATCCGTCGCACGTCGGCGCGTAATCGGCCGGTGCTCCTGTGCAGTTGATCGCGTGATTCGCCGCGACCGAGCTGCCGCCGTTGCCGTCGTCCGTCGGGGCGTCCGATGTTTCGATCGGGCTCGCGCGCGGATAGGGATGCGCCTCGCTGTCGGCCAAGAGCGCGAAGGCTCCGGCGGCAATGAACGCGGACGTGATGATGTTCTCCAAGTAACGACGCATAGTCCCTCTTCGGTTTGTTTATAGAGAAACTTTAACTATTTTAGGCCGGAGATCAGGTAGTTGAAGTACAGCATAAATAGGACGGTGGCCGCGGGAATTTGCCGCCCCTCTGGGCCGACCTTGACAGCGAAGAGGCCCGATTTAAATTGCTCCTTATGAGAGTCGCATGGCGGCTCCATTAGGCTAAATTGCGCCGAGAAAGCGGCTTAATAACGCAAAATATTTCGGAATTTCGGATCGCGCATTTTTCCGCTAAAGTTTTTTTCACGAGTTACGATTACAGAGTCAATTTTCGGAATGTCGCTTCCTTTTTGTTCTCGATGGGCTTCAAACCCCTACTCAGGAGGAGAATCGGAAATGCTTCAAGCAGTCATCACGACCGCCACACTTTTGCTCCTGACGTTTCCGGTGTTCGCCGGCCCGCACAATGAAGGGGATTCGGCGCCTCGCTTCGACTTGGGTCGTCTGACCCTAAGAGCCAGCACCAAGGTCTCATACCCCCAAAGCGTCGAACCCACCCACCGACCAATTTCGATGGAATCGGTGACGCCGGACCCGTTCGTCCTACCGGAGTCGATCGACGTTCAGGTGCCGCGCCATGTGTCTTCCGATTTGGAGACTGGACTCAATGTGCTGGTGAGCATTCCCACTGGTTGCTACAGCGCACGTATCAAAGTGGAGCATCTCGATGACTTCAATCATCGGCTGACTCCCCAGCTGGTGCGTGAGGCCAAAGACTGCGTCCAATACTCCCGCTTGGAATATCAGGTCGTCAGCCTCGGACGGCTGCTTCCTGGCCGCCACGAACTCGTGGTGGAAAATACGATGCAGCCCGTCGATAAAAAGACGTTTTGGGTAAACGACGCCGATTTGTCCGCATCCAACAAGCCTTTGCGGAGTCAATCGGGCGGCCGAAGCCAACGGGACCCTGTGTGCGAAGCGCTACGATTTCCACGGAACAAGCTTCTTGTTGTGGAGTGAATTCATGCATATCGTTCGTCAAACGGTTTCAAGCTCCGAGTTCGTCATCCCACAACAGAGCCCGTGGTCTTTGCGGGAGGCCTTCGACTTCGCCAGCAATGGGATCGTCATCCTATCGCCCGACGCTCTGGTGACGTCCGCAAACTCAGCGGCGGAAAAGCTGCTTCGCCAGGCGGCCTCGGGCCTCGTCGGCAAGCCGTTTCCTTACTCTTTCTCCAACGGAGAGACGCTGGAAATTGAGCAGGACTTCGACGGCAAAAAGGAGACCTTGCGCCTTAGGTCCAAGGCGATCGAAGAGCTGGGAGCATACAAAGGATCCTTGATCGAGATCTGCCCCGTCACGGAATTGAAGGTCGCCGAGGCTGTCGCGGAGCGCGCCAAGGAGGCTTCTAAGCTGAAGTCCGACTTTTTGGCCGCCATGAGCCATGAAATTCGCAATCCCATGACGGGCGTCGTGGGCATGACAAGTCTTCTCCTCGATACGCCTTTGACCGAAGAGCAGCAGCGCTACGTCCAAGCCATCAAGAGTTCGAGCGACGTTCTTTTAGCAATCTTGAACGACGTACTCGACCTGTCCAAGATCGAGGCCGGAAAATTGACTCTGGAAGAAAGCGATTTTCGCCTAGGCGACCTGATCGAGGACACCATAGGGCTATTTTCCGAACCGACCCGTCGCAAAGGTCTCCTGCTGACGAACCTCATCGAGCCGGAGGTGCCGCGAACGTTACGGGGCGATGCAACTCGAATTAGACAAGTCATCACCAATCTCGTCAGCAATGCCGTCAAATTCACCGCGCAGGGGCGCATTGTCGTGCGAGCTTTCGTGGAACAGGCGGAAGACGCCCACTATCTCCGAGTGGAAGTTTCCGACACCGGCCCCGGCCTCGCGGTGGAAGAAGCAAAGGAACTCTTTAAACCCTTTGAGCAGATTCGGCGGGTGATGCAGGGCGTTCCAGCCGGAACCGGCCTAGGATTGGCCCTCTCTCGGCAGTTGGTGGAAATCATGAATGGCCGGATCGGAGTCGACAGCGAACGCGGCAGAGGCAGCCGGTTTTGGTTTACAATTCCGATTTCAAGGACGGGGCAGTCAAACAACCGGGCATGGGATCTTGCGGCTAAGTCGGCCCTGATCGTGACGTCGAGTTCCGACATGGGACAGCTTGTCAGCGGGCAAATCAAGGCGACCGGCGCAAACTGCATCGTCTTGACGCCCGCGGCGGCGGCACGCTCACTTCAAGACGCCGACTCCTCCTGGGACGTCATGATCCTCGACGCCCAGACCGAAGCGACGGGTGGCGGCGTCCGAAGCGTTCCGTCCAGGCTTCCGATGCTCGCCGCGGCTCGCGAGATGCCGACCATATTACTCTGCCACAACCCGAAGGCCATTGGCATCGCCGGATCGACCGTCGAGGTCCTGCCGAAATCAGCGCTCTGTCAGTCCCAGCTATGCGGACGAGTCGCGCGGCTATTGGGCATTAAGAAAACCGACGGCGACGCCGAGCGCCGCAGCGAGTTGTTGGCCGCCACGAGGATGCAGCCCATCTCACGGTTGAATGGCATACCTCGTATTCTCGTCGTCGAGGACGATCCAATAAATCAGGCCGTCATGAAGATGATGCTCGAACGTCTGGGATTCAGCATCGACGTCGCCGCCAACGGCGCGGAAGGCGTCGACGCCGCCGCGAAGTCGTCCTATGCGGCAATCCTAATGGACTATTGCCTCCCTGGCCTGGATGGCGTAGCCGCTACAAGGCTGATTCGCGAATGTGAGCAAGAGTCCGGGCGCCGCACGCCAATCATCGCGACCACCGCCAGCGCGTCTCCAAGCATCTCCGGAAAGTGCCTCGAAGCCGGAATGGACGGTTGCCTGACGAAGCCCTTCAGCATCGAGCAGTTGGCCAATTCCCTCAGGGACCATATCGCGGCGTCGACGGGGACCTATGTCGACGAAAACGCCATAGGGATGCTCAGCGACCTCTCGGGTGCCGGGGCTGGGGACGATTTCTTGGTTGAAATGGTCAATCTATTCGTCGAGACGGCTCCGCCGCTTTTCGACAAGCTCAGCGCCGCGATTGCGGCGCGAGACAACGTGGCCATTGAGAAGACGGCGCACCGCCTCAAGGGAAGCGCCGGACACTTTGGGGCGCGGCGCCTCACGCAATGTCTGGAAGAACTGGAAAACAAGGGTCACATCGGCGATCTGACGGACTGCGAGGCGCTGCTTAGTCGCGCGCTGTCTGAATTTTCTCAGGTTGCTTCAATTCTGAAGGAGCAAAGGTCATCCCACGTCGCGTAACCTCGACGTGCACTTGGCAACGAGGATTCCATGCAAGCTGAAAGCGTTCTTATCGTGGAAGACAGCCCGGTCATGAGGGCATATCTGAAACGTATTCTTTCGTCCGAGGGCTATGAAGTCGAGGAGGCCGCGAGTGGACAGGAGGCGCTGTCGAAGCTCAACGGCAGCGCGAATTATCGCGTCGTCCTTTTGGACATCGGTCTCCCAGATATGGATGGCCTCGAGTTGCTTCCTTCTCTGTCAAAGTTGAAGGTCGACGTCGGCACAAAAGTTTGCGTCACCTCGGGGCGTCGGGACCGTTCGTCGGTCATCAGCGCCATCAAGGCGGGGAGCGACGACTACCTGGTGAAGCCAATCTTGCCCGATGCGCTCCTCTCCAAGATAAATGGACTTTTGGGTAAGAAAGGCTTCGACAGGCAATACTATCGTCAGAACGCAAGGTTGCGCGCGAAATTGGCCAACTCGTTGGTCCATCCTGACCTTTTCGTGGTTGGACTTTCTGAAGCGGGAATTGAACTCCGCAGCACGGCGGCGATCGAACAGCAGGTGCAATTCGAAGTTTCCTGCCCGACGTTGGCCAAGCTTGCGGGCCTCGCCGACCCGTTCTTGTGCCGCGTCGTCCGGGTGGAAAGGCGTTCGCATGGAAACTACTTGCTGTCGGCGCAATTTGTCGGGGTAACGGAAGCGATTCTTCAAAAGATCCGAGCCTTGGTGATCAAGGGGCAATATTTTACGGATCACGACATAAATGTGCATTGAAAGGAGGATGGATCATGTCTGCAACAGCTACCGCAACGGTTTTGCCCAGTCACTTTGTTCCAGCGCCTGCTAATGCGGCAGCGCGGGCGTTGCCCAGGATCGCCGTAATCGACGACGACCCCATGTTTGGAAGGATCATGGAGCAGATCGGCAAGAAGGTCGGTGTAGAAATCAAACACTTCGAAGACTTTGAGACGCTCGACGGATTTGACGTGGCGATCGTCGACTATCAGCTCGAAAACATGACTGGTCTCGACGTCGGGCGGCATGTCGAGCGATTCATTGGGGGTCTACCGATGATTCTCGTGAGTCGAACGAACCTGCCGAAGAGTCGCAGTTGGCCGCGTTCGATCAAGAAGTTCGTGTACAAGGGCACCGGTCCGTACGCGATTCTGGACGCTGCCATCGAAGCGCATGGGCTTTCGACCGTTGGCAGGAACATTAGAAAGGCCCGGAGGATCTTCAATGAAAAGATTCGTCCTAATTGATGACGATCCCCTGTTCGGCAACATATTGACGCGTTTTGCCAACGTGCGAGGCGCGGAAGTCGACTATTTCGAGTCGCCTCTGGAGCTCGAGTTCAGGGGTGCCGTCGGGCGGTATGACGCCGCCATCGTTGACTATGACCTAGGCACCACGACGGGGATCGACATTGCGGAGCATCTCGAGGTTCTTTTCGGCGACATCCCAATGGTGTTAGTCAGCAGTGAGCTTAGGGATCGAGCCGTGCCTAGAGCTTGGCCGGCGACGATCAAGAAATTCGTCCCGAAGCAAGCAGGGTTCGATGCCATTTTTTCCGCGACCTTGGCCTGCTTGCCAGGCAGCGAAGGAGGTCCGGCCTGTCCGACGACGGGGCGAATGGTTTGCACGCGGTGAAATTCGAGAGTGGCCGCGTCGTTTGGGACTTGGAGCGGCGCGGTCACTCCGATCAGTCAACAATGAAAAGTTTTGCTCCGGGCGAAGTCCGCGAGCGATGGGGCTCGGCCTTGTCTGCTACCTGATAGCTTTGCCCAGGACCGAGTACGAATCTTCGTCCGTCTTCAAGCTCCGTTTCCAGTTCCCCTTCTAGAACTAAAAGAACGTGACCGCGGCTGCACCAATGGTCGGCTAAATACCCAGCCGTGTATTCGACCATGCGCACCCTAATGTTGCCGATTTCCAACGTCCGCCAAAAGGCGGATCCGGTCGTGCCTCGGTGTTCAACGGGTTCGATTTTATCCCAGTCTGTTACGCAAAATGCGACGTCAGCGATTTTCATTGGGGCTCCAGAGTCGAAGCAATGTATTTATGCCTATCCGGAAAGCGTACCTAATCCTAATGTCCGGTAGGTGGTCAAAGCCTTTGGCCGTGTCTGGCGAGCCGGCGAGCGAGAGCCGCCAAAGC
>JAYWBY010000448.1:0-11591 GCA_043781115.1 Pseudomonadota bacterium | reverse complement strand
TGGGAAAGCGAAGCGATGCCGAAGACCCGACTCAAAATGTCGAGGGCACGGGCGTCGTCGGTCTCGACGAACATCCGGCTCCACTGGCGAATGAGGGAATAGCGAATGCCCGCATCCTTCAGCGCCGACTGGATGTTCTGTACGAGGCGATTCATGAATTTGACGCGGATCTTGTCGGATTTAACCGTGAGGTCCGCACCGAGACGCAGGAGTATCTTCATGGGGGGCCTTCTATCACCAAATGCCGGGGAGGTCACTTGGGGCGCCGGCAATCTCCTCTTTCTCCAAGAGTTGAGCCATGATAAATCCTCAGTTATCTAACCGCGGAGCGTCAAATTGAAGTGGAATAACCGCCGTCCGGCCCTAGTCGCCTTGTTGGTCTCGCTGACGTTTGCCTGCACGAAAGCCGCGCCGAAGACCGCGGCTCCGGAACCCGCGCCCGCCGCCGCGGCCACGGCAAAGGTCATGGTCCCGCCCCCAGCCGTCGCCGTCGCCACGCCGCCCGCCACAGTGGATTTGCCGAAGATCGCCTTCGAGACCTACAAGCTCGCCAACGGCTTGAACGTCATCCTGCACGTCGACGACAAGATGCCGGCAGTCAACGTCAACCTCTGGTACCACGTCGGGTCGAAGGACGAGCGAGCCGGCAAGACCGGCTTCGCCCATCTCTTCGAGCACATGATGTTCCAGGGGTCGAAGCACGTGAACGGCGAGTATCTGACGCTCGTCGAGCGCGCCGGCGCCAGCTTGAAGACGGGCGGCGTCAACGGCACCACCGACAGCGACCGCACCAACTACTTCGAAACCGTGCCGACGACGTCGCTCGAATACGCCCTTTGGCTCGAATCCGACCGCATGGGCTTTCTCCTCGACCGCCTCGACCAGAAGAGCCTCGACAACCAACGGAGCGTCGTCCAAAACGAAAAACGCCAGGGCGACAACCGCCCCTATTCGGCGCTGCACTACATCATCGCCGACTACATGTACCCGACCGGCCACGCTTACGCGCACACGGTCATCGGCAGCATGGAAGACCTGAACGGCGCTTCGCTCGCCGACGTGCAGGAATTTTTCAAGAAATTCTACGCGCCGAACAACGCTTCCCTGGCCTTGAGCGGCAACTTCGATCTCGCCCAAGGCAAGGAGCTCGTCGCCAAATACTTCGGGCCACTCGCCCCTTCCGAACCGGTGACGCGCGCCAAGGCCGTCGTGCCCGTGCTCGACGCCGACCGCCTCGTCGTCCGCTCCGAGCGCGCGCCCCAGGCCAAACTCGTACTCGTCTGGCATGCGCCGGAATTCTTTCACAAGGACGAAGCGGCCTTGGAGTTCACTTCGGAAATCCTCGGCGGCGGCCCTACATCGCGACTTTACAGGCGCCTGGTCCGGGATGAGAAAGTAGCGTCGCGGGTGGACGTTTACACAGATTCACAAGAAGCCTCGGGCCTCTTCGTCGTGGAAGTCCTCTTGAGCGCGACCGCCTCCCTCGACAAGGTTCGGGACGAAGTCTTGGAAGAAGTGAAAAGATTTGGCGACGCGGGCCCGACCGACTTGGAGCTCGCCCAGAGGAAGACCACGCGGGAGTTCCAGTTCGTCAGCGAGATCGAGCGCATCGGCGGTTTTGGCGGCAAGGCCGACCGCCTAAACCGCTACTTCACGTTTCTTGGTGACGCCGACCACTTCCAAGACGACTTGGGCCGCTACACTTCGTTGACGAAGACCGACCTCACCCGTGCCGCAGGAACGTGGCTCTTAGGGCGCCATCACTTGGAAATCCGCTTCGTCCCCGACTCGTCGGGTCGAGCCAAAGAGGCCGACTTCGACCGCTCGAAGGAGCCGTCGACCGCGGGCAACTTGCCCGTCCATTTGCCCAAGATCGACAAGCGGGTCCTGGCCAACGGCCTGGAAGTCTATGTTTCCGCCCGCCCCGGTTTGCCGAAAGTCGAAGCCGCGCTGCTGCTGAAGCATTTGGATTTGGCGGAGACGCCAGCGAACGCCGGGGCCAGCTATCTGACCGCCGCGACCGTCACCGAAGGCACGACGACGCGGACCTCAGAGGCGATTCACTCGGCGCTCGAATCGCTCGGCACGGAGCTCCACGCCGAAGGCGGCAAATTCGGCTCGACCCTCGCATTAGCCACCTTGAAGAGGAATCTCGGCGCGTCGCTCGAAATCCTAGCCGACGTCGTCATTAATCCCAATTTTCCAGCCTCGGAAGTCGACTTGGCGAAGAAGCTCCGCCTCGACCAGATCCAGCAAGAGGCGAACAGCCCCGCCCAACTGGCCAACGACCTCTTCCCTCGCCTGCTCTTCGCCGGCGGCCACCCGGTCGGCATCGCCGATCGGGGTACCGCCGCGTCGGTCACGGCGCTGACGCGCGACGCGCTGGTCCAGAATCACGAGACCCTGTGGGCGCCCAACAATGCGGCGCTCCTGCTCGTCGGCGACGTCACCACGGCGGACGCCGAGGCTTTGGCCAAGCAATACTTTGGCGCCTGGCAGCCGCGCGAAATCAAGGCTCCCGTCGTCGACGACGCTGCGGCGCCCGCTAAAATGAAAATCTACCTGATCGACGCCCAGGGCGCCCCGCAGTCCCAGATCCGCATCTTCTCGACGGCGCCTCGCCGGCAAGAGCCCGACTACGTCTCGCTGCAAGTGATGAACGGAGCGCTCGGCGGGACGTTCTCTAGCCGCTTGAACCTCAATTTGAGGGAAGACAAGGGTTATGCCTACGGCGCCTACTCTACCTTCTCGCAGACGCATTACTACGGCTGCTGGATGGCCGGCGCCGGCGTGCAGACGCAGTCGACGGCCCCGGCGCTCGTCGAATTCAAAAAGGAAATCCAACGACTCGGCAAAGGTCCCATGCCGCCGGAAGAACTCGCCGGCCTCCAGAAAAACTTGAGCCGGAGCTATCTGCAAAATTTCGAAACCCTCGGCCAAGTCATCCGCCAAGTGTCGCCCCTGATCGCCAACGGCGTCGACTTGAACTTTCTCGAGCACTACGTCGACGAGTTGTTGAAGGAAACGCCGGCCTCGGTGATAGCCACTGCCGCCAAACATTTGTCGTTCGAGCATTCTCTGGTGCTGATCGTCGGCGACCTCGCCGTCATCGAAAAGCCCGTTCGAGCGCTCGGCTGGGGCGATGTGACGGTGCTCGACAAGGAAGGCAAAGTCCTGCGCTAACGCTTCACTTGAGGCACTGACGCTGATAGAGGAAAAAGCCCAAGCTCACCCGCGACTGCTCGTGGCGTTTGTAAAATGAGACGAGGAATGGGAAAGCCTTAGTCGGCAGTTCTCCGTCTCCCATCTCCTCCATCACCAGGCGGTGCAGGCGCTTGCCCTTGTGCTCGACCGTGTACTTTAGGTCGGCCCCCTCGCCCGCTTTGTTAATGATGAGTTTGTCGACCGTCAAAGACCACGGCTGCCCATGACCCATGCCAACGCCTACAACCAGGACTCGACCGCCATGGCAGGTCCGGCGGCAGGGACCGGCGGCTCGGTCGCAGCGCGGCTATGGTCCAGTCAACCAGTGCCGATTACCTTGGCGCTTTCCGGTCTCTATCCGCACGGCTCGCGCGTCATCTGGGGCAACCCGGACTCGAGATCTTGGCGCCCGGATTGGCGATGTCTGGAACTTTCGGTGGAGCTTTGGCGGTAGGGCCTTAAACCCGTAAGCCGCCCTGCTCAGAGCGCCAACACGCGCGCACCGCTCAACACCAAATTCGGCTCGACCCTAGCTTCGGGGAGGCAGCGCGAGAGAGCGGCCGCATGGCCACCGGTCAGCACGATTTGGTAGCCTGGAAAGCGCGCCGCGACGTTTTGGACCGAAGCGACCGCGGCGAGGAGCGCGCCGCCGAGCATAGCGCCGCGGGTCTCGGAGCCTAAGGCCGCGAAGGCCGGCATCGATTCGGTGGCCGGGTCGAGCGCTGGCAGCAGGCTCGCTGATTCGTGCAAGGCCTTTAATCCTAGACCAAGCCCCGCGAGGATGAACCCGCCGGCATGGCTTCCGTCCGGTCGGACGACGTCGACGGTCGTGGCCGTTCCGGCGGAGACGACGACGGCGCCGACGTTCTTCGGCGCGGCGCGGAGCCACCCCTCGAGCGCGGCCAACCGATCGATGCCGAGACTCGCTAAAGCGTAGCCGTCGCCGTGCCGGCGGACGGGCCGTTTCGCCAGCAGCTCGACGCCGAATCCCGACGCGGTCGCCAAACGTTCGACTTCGTTGGCTCCCGGCGGATGTACCGAAAGTAGGAAAAGAGGCCACGGCGTCGCGGGAACCAACTTCGCTATTTCCGCCAGCGCTCCCGGCAATTCGCGCGCAAGATCTTGCCAGTGAATGGCGCGCGTCCAGGCGGGCTCTGCGGCTGCGGCAGGCTGAAACACCGCGAGCTTCAGCGCTGAATTGCCGGCGTCGGCGACAACGAGCGGCGCCGCGGCCTGGTGCACCCAGCGCCAGCCGTGGTCGGCCGAGCTCAGTTCCAAAGAGGCGCCGCCCGCGGGCAAGCCGCCGTTCGCGGCCAAACGCAACCGTCCGTCGGCCAAGATTCCCGCCAGACGCCGGTAACTGCCGCCATCGACGAAGAGATGACCCTCGGCGAGGCCCGCGGCCTTGTACGCATCGACGACGCCGGCGAGCGAAAGCTTAGACCACGCATTGGCCAGCATTTCGGCTAATTCCACACCGAGGCTGCCGGCGTCGAGAGTTTTTCCGAGAATCCGTTCGAGCGACGTCGTCTGGTATTCGCCCTGCGCAATTGTGGGCGCAACTTTGACGTTCAAGCCGAGGCCGACGAGTACGGCGCCGGCCTTGCCGTTGGCGGTCGATCCTTCGAGTAAAAGGCCGCCAAGTTTTTGACCCTCGAACAGCAAATCGTTCGGCCATTTCAGAGTTATTCTAAGTCCTAGTCGTTCCGTCAAGAAGCGGCTGACTAGAACGCCGGCCTTCAGCGGCAAGAGGCCGTGTTGGTCGAGCGGCTCCACCGGCGGAGGCAACGCCAAGGTCAGGTAGACGTTGCCTTCGGGGCTGGCCCAATCGTTGCCGCGCCGACCGCGACCGCCGGTCTGCGTCCCCGCCAAGACGGCGAACGGGGGTCTTTTGCCGCCAGCCAAAAGCTCGGCCACATGCGTCGACGTCGACGCCACCTCGCCGAGGTGAACCAGCTCGAGCTTCATGTGACCGTGAACAAAAGACTCAGGTCGGCCCAACGCGACGAATGAATGATGGCGCTCGTCGAGATGAAGTCGACGCCGGTCTCGGCGATTTCGCGGGCGTTGTCGAGGCGGACGTTTCCCGAAGCTTCGAGGCGCACGCGGCCGCGCACGGTGCGCACGGCGAGCGTCATTTCGGCGATCGACATGTTGTCGAGCATGATCAAGTCGGCGCCGGCGTCGAGCGCCTCTTGGACTTCCGCTAGATTCGTCGTTTCAACCTCGATCTTCAGCGTCGGCGGCAGACTTTCCGTTAGGCGTTCGACGGCTTTGGTGATGCCGCCTGCGGCGCGAATGTGATTTTCCTTCACGATCACGCCGTCGGTAAGGCAAAGGCGGTGATTGCGCGCGCCGCCGATGACGGTGGCGGATTTCTCCAAAAGCCTTAGGCCCGGCGTCGTCTTCCGCGTGTCAAGGAGCTGCGCCTTCGTGCCTTCGAGGCGTTTGACGAACTCGCGCGTCAGAGCCGAGATGCCGCACATGCGGGCGAAAAAGTTCAGCGCCACGCGCTCGGCCTTCAGAATCGACTTGGCGGAGCCGGAGATCTCGAGGAGCGTCGTGCCTTTGACGACGTCGTCGCCGTTGGCGACCTTCAATTCGACTTTAAGGAGCGGGTCGACACGAAGGAACACGGCACGCGCGACTTCTACACCAGAGGCGACGGTGTTCTCTTTGGCTATGATCCGCGCGTGGGCGACGGTGCCCTCGGGCACGCAGAGATCGGTCGTCCAGTCGCCGAAGCCCCAATCTTCCTCGAGGGCTCGCGTGATGATTGGAGGTAGCTGAATCTCGTGAATTTGCGCCATGATACCGCCCCCTGCGGACGGGATCCTCGCCCAAAACACCGGCGATTGTCAATCGAACCGCGGGGCGCCACCGAGAACGCCCGCCTTTGCTTTAGTTATCCACGAGATGCCGCGCCTTGTCGTCCGCCAGGCGGCGCAGCTCGGAAGCGATCACTTCCCGCGCCAACGACTTAAAATGCCGCTCGCAGTAGTCTTCCACGGCGATCCGCACCCACGCCGGGAGATCCTTCGTGAGGTCGCGCGGCTCGGGCTCGGGCGCTCCGGCTCGGGCGCCGCGGGTCGGCGGCTGCGGGCGAAAGCCTTCGTCGTCGTCGAGCGACAGGCTGATGCTCGATGCGCCGAGTCCCGTTCCCGGCGGAATCGTCGGCAATGGCGAGGTCTCACGGCTCGGCGGGGACGGCGGCCGGCGCGGCGCCGTCTCGTCTTCTCCGGGGTCGTTTCGGCCAAGGCTCAGCGGCGGCGGCGGGACCGCGAAACCGCCCGGCGCGCGCGTCGTGTCGGTGGTCTCGCCCTCGAACGCGCGGCGGCCGCGGCGAGCGTTGTCGGTCATCGGTGGAGGCGGCGGGATGGTCGACCGCGGCAAGTCGTCATTCAAATCTAGCGACGATTCGTTGCCCGGGAATGGCTTCGGCGATCCCGCGCCGGAAAGCGTTTGATAGCCGCCTTCGTGGATGACGGCGACGTGCTGGGAGCGGCCAGGCTCGGTCGGACCGAGGAGGCCTTCGACGGCTTGGACGATGTCGATCGATTCGAACGGCTTCTTCAGGAATTGTTGGAAGCCGGCTTGGCGAAAGGCGCCCTCGTCGACAGAGTCGTAGGTGCCGACGAGGAGGAGGAGCGGCGCGCCGTGCGCTTCCGCTGCGAGTTTGGCGAAGTCCTCGGGTCCTCGCGCGCCGGGCAAGCTGGCGTCGATGATGAGGAGGGCCGGGGGCTGGGCTGCGACGGCAGTCAGCGCTTCAAGGTAGCTTCCCGCCTCAACGATCTCCAGCGGGTGACGCGACAGCGCGATTTTGATGACTTTTTGAATGGTCGACGAATCGTCGGCCACGAGGATGCGGCGATTCATAAATCCCCAGCCAAGCCCCAGCGGGCCATGAAGTGGTACGAATGGTTAAACTCTGCCGTTACGATAGCAAAGTTCGCGCATTGGCACCAGCGGCGAGCAAGGCTCAGCTGCCGGTGCGCTTTTGCAATTGGGTCGTGATCGCCACCAGGATCAAATTGCGCAAGTGCCGGTTGGTTTCGTTCAGCGCCTTGAGGATCAATCGGTAGTCGTCCATCGTGAAGTGGCCGTTGGCGCCGCCGTTCACTTCCAGAAAGCACTGGACCCTGAGATTCCCCAGATAGACCAACTTGCTCTCGTAGAGGCGCTTCAGGGTGTCCACGTCCAAATCCAGAGACTCGATGGGACGCAGCAGTTCGCCCATGATTTCACGGTAGGTTTCGTAGTCTGTCGACCGTTCTTTTCGCATCGCGGACCCTTTAAAGCGGCGCATCCTGCGCACGCACCTTTTTCTTCGGCACCATCCGCTGATTCTTTACATGAGGGGGCGTTAGCCGCTCAGCGCCGCTTGACGAGGGCCGCCAATGCTGTACGATAAGCTCCCTAAAAACTTACGAGAAAGGTAATATTTTGGGCATTCAGCAAGGCAGCCTCTCGCTCTGTCGCTACCGCGTTCTCGGCGGCGGCCCGAAGTCCGCGATGGCGCGCCTTTCCAGCTTCCTGGAGTCCCAGAAGGCCGCGCCGCTGAAGCTCGCGGGCGTACACAAAGAGGAGATCTACGGCTGGGTCAGGCCGCTCGGCTTGGACGACGTCGAGCTGCCACCGGACTCTCCGTGGGACATGTCCCACTGCCAAGTCGAAGAGGGCTACCTCCTCCGTCTGCGCATCGAGCGCCGGAAGGTCCCGGCCCCCCTCCTCCAGCTCCTTTTCAAGCAGCAATACTTCGCCCACGAAGCCAGTGTCGGCAAGGCGCCCGGCCCGAAGGACCGCCGCGACATGCGCGACAAACTGAAGCTCGACCTGACCGGCCGGGCGCTCCCCGCGATCAGCCACGTCGACGCTTTCTGGCGCGACCGCCAAGGCGAGCTGACACTCTTCTCGACGGGCAAGACCTCGCGTTTGATCTTCGAGACGCTCTTTCAAGCGACCTTCGCCGCGCCGCTTAACCTCACCCTGATCCGGGTCGACCCGCCGCTGATGGGCATCGGCCGGGATGCCTGGGAAGATTCCCAGGTTGCCAGCCGGACCTTGGGTCGGCTATCGTTGACGACGCCTTTGGCCTTTGCCGAACAGGTTTATCCTTAGGGAATTGAGAGGGTTTGAGCGGTGAGCGACGACACGATCTCCAAAGGCACGATTGCTTCTGACGGCAGCGCCAACGACTCGGGCGACGGCGAAGGCGGCAAGGAGTGGACCTTCATCGACATCGGCGCCAAGCTCTTCGAGCTGCGCGACTACACGCCGATCCCGCTCATCGTGTTGGTGCTTTTCGCCGCCGAGCCCTCTGCTAGGACGGCGACGCTCGGCACGCTCCTCGCCGTCTTCGGCGAACTCCTGCGGATCTACGCCGTGTCGTTTATCGGCTCGGTGTCGCGCACGCGTAACACCAGCTCCGCCGGCGCCGCCTTGGTGACTTCGGGTCCGTTTGGCTGGGTGCGCAACCCCCTCTACGTCGGCAACTTCTTCATCACCATCGGCGTCGCGGCCTTCAGCGGCGTCACTTGGCTCGTCATCCTGACCATCGCGCTCTTTGGCTTCCAGTACTACTGCATCGTCAAGTACGAGGAAAAGCTCCTGGTCAGCAAGTTCGGTCCCGCTTACGAAGACTACATGCAGCGGGTGCCTGCTTGGATCCCATCGCGTTTTCCTTCGCTTGAATCGCTCGAGTGGCCCGTGACGTTCACGCCGGCTCTCCGCAGTGAGCGCCGTACTTTGGCCGCGATCGCGCTGATGCTGCTCGCCCTGTCGCTGGTCAGCGGCGGCCACTAGCGGCTGTGGCGACAATGCCCGCGAGCTTCGGCCACGGGCGGCTTTTGAGTTTCGTCACGAGCGCCGGGACGCCGTCGTCCTCGCTCCAAGCGAAGCCGTGAACTTCGAGCAGCGACCAGATCAACGGCAACCGGCTCCAAGCCACTTTCGCCCAAACCAGATGCGGGCTCTTCGGCAAGCTCCGACAGATTTCGAGCAGGGCCTTGCGCGGCGAGCCGCCCCCGGTCAACGCGTCGAGGTAGAGCCCCCAAAAGCCCGGCGTGGCGTGCGTCAACTCGAGCTCCTCCAGAGCAAGTGCAGCGCTTTGATCGGGTGCCGCGCCCCAGAGGCCTTGAAAGAGTTCCCACTTCAACGTCAAGACCGTCGCCGGGGGCGCGCCCGAAAGCCGGTGGTCGATCTCGGCCAAGGCCCGAACGAACTCGTCGGGAAGCGCCGCCCCTTGTTCTTGGCCCTTGAAGAGCTCGGTCAAGCGTTCGACGCGGGCGAGCGGTACCATTAGCGCCTTGCCTTTGCTGGCGACGCGCTGCATCTCTTCCTGGAGCGGCCACCAAAAAGGCGCACCCGCCGCAGGCGAAGGCCCGACATTCGACTCTTCGGCTTGGCCGAGGACCCGAGGTGTGAACACCAACTTAGATTTTTCCAGCAAGGCGTGCCGCGCTTGCCACCAGGCTTCGTGGCCAGCCGCGGCTGACGTTTGCTTCAAGAGGTCGCGCGCTTCCGTCGTGAAACCTTGACGCCAGTAGTAGTCGAACAGTTCCGCGACGGCGGCGAGGCCACTCATCGCCACTTCGACCCGCGGTTCGGCGGGCGCTGGCGGCGCGGCCTGGGGCGTCAGCGGGAAGTGCGAACTTAGGGAGTCGGCGAGGTGGATCGTCGGCGCGTCGTTGCCCGCGGCTGCAGGCGGAGGCGCCGCCTGGGCGACGGCTTGCACGGCGCCTGGCGAGTGACGGAAGGGCAAAAAGGTGTCGCCGGGCCGTTCGGCCAAGCTGCCGAACATGTCGGCCGACGGTCCGCGAAGCGCGGCCAGTGGCGCTGGTGCCGGAGCATCGGCATGAAACACGGCGGGCGGCGGCTCGCTCGGGAACAAGTTCTCCAGCAGGCCGGAATTCATCGAGTCTTGGCCTTCGTTACCGAGGTCGAGCTCGGCGATGCGCGACTCTTCGCCGCCACCGGCCGCGGCCGAAAACCCGCTGTCGCCGGAAACGGCCAGCGACATCTCCGACATGCCGGTCCCTGCCGCGGCTTCGCGCTCGTTAGCGACGCGCGCGACCTTGTTGCGCTCGTTCTTCAGCACTTCGGCTTTGCCGTAACGACCTTTGGCCGTCAGTGCTTGGATCATGATGTCCATGGCCTTGAGGTTCGACCGGTCGCTTCGGTAGACCATGTGGGCGATCTGCATCGCTTCGTCTGTCTTGCCCTTGATGAGCGCCTCGGCGAGATCAAGCGCGCGCTTGGCCTTGAGGGGCTCCTGCACTTCCGCGATCAAAGCCAGATAGCGACTGATCAGCGTTTGGCTGGGCGTCGCGCGGAGGCGGTCGAGGATGACGTCTAGGCCTTTGTCGTTCATGGCGCTCCCTGGAGGATTCCACAGGAGTAATCGGAGGCTTTGGCATGGGTTTTAAGAAAAATTAGGATATGCCCGTACGGACGATCCGATCTGGGCATGCTGAACTAGTATTTCCCAGCAATATCAGCACGTCACGCCAGGAGGCCGCAGGCGTCCGTACGGGCAACTCTGGCCGACCGCCCTGCCTTAGCGAGCCGGCGGCGTCCCCATCGAGAACGTCTCGAGGAACTTCGTCGAGATCTCGCTGGCGATGAACTTCGGGTCCTGGAGCAACTTCTCGTGGAACGGGATGTTGGTGCGGATGCCGTCGACCTTCATCTCGGCGAGCGCCCGACGCATCCGCGCCAAGCACTCGGTCCGGTCGCGCCCCTTCGTGATCAGCTTGGCGATCATCGAGTCATAGAGCGACGGAATCGTGTAGCCCGCGTAAACCATGCCGTCGATGCGCACACCCGGGCCGCCCGGCTCGTGGTAGGCCGTCACTTTCCCCGGCCACGGCGCGAAGGTGTAAGGATCCTCGGCGTTGACGCGGCATTCCATGGCATGGCCCCGAATCTCTACCTTGGCGGGGTCGAACGACAGCTTCTCGCCTTGGGCGATCCTGATCTGTTCCTTCACCAGGTCGATGCCGGTGACTTCTTCCGTCACCGTGTGCTCGACTTGGACGCGCGTATTCACTTCCATGAAGTAAAACTGGCCATCTTCGTCGAGCAAGAATTCGCAAGTACCGAGCGACACGTACCCTACGGCTTTCGCGAGCCGTATGGCCGTGTCGCCCATTTTTTTTCTCAGTGCCGCGTCGACCGCGGGGCTCGGGGCTTCTTCCACCAGCTTTTGGTGCCGGCGCTGGATAGAGCAATCGCGCTCCCCCAAGTGGCCGATGTTGCCGTGGCTGTCGGCGACCAGCTGGATCTCGACGTGCCGCGGCTTGGCGCAATAGCGCTCGATGAAGACGTCGGGGTTGCCGAAACCGGTAAGCGCCTCGGCTTGCGCCAAGTGAAACTGCCGGAACAGGTCT
>JAYWBY010000447.1:0-4290 GCA_043781115.1 Pseudomonadota bacterium | reverse complement strand
GCCGGAGGGCAACTACTTCACCGACTGGATCGCCGACGAATTTTTCGTGGTGATCTTTGGCGTCGGCGGCAAGATGGGGGAGAGCCAGCTCATCGAAGCCGGTCTCGCCTTCGCCCAAGAAATGCTCAATGCGCGGCCGGAGTTCCAACGCACGCATGGCATGCCCGAGGCGATCGATGTCGGCCTTGCCGCTGGCGAAGCCTTGGTCGGCTTGATGGGGCCGGCTGGCTTCGGCAAGGCGACGGCGCTCGGGGAAGTTCCGGGGCGGGCCCGGCGTTTTCAAGGCGTCGGCAAACTACTAAGGCGCGAACGGGGTAACAAAGACCGCATCCTCTTCGGCCGCGAAACCTTCATGAAGGTCGTTGGACCTCACGAAATCAGCACGTTCGAGCTGGCCCCTGGCCAGGCGGTGCGCGACATCAAGGACGCCGAGGTCTTCTACATCGACGGGGAGGACGGCGCGTGGCGGCGAGCGTCCTGAAACGCGCCATGGTCGTGCTCGGCCTCCTCGCGGCCGCACCGGGGCCCGCGGCGGAGCTCCTTTCCCCGCAGGGCATCAAGTGGGGCGCCTCGCCGCAAGAGGTCTTCGGCCATTTCAACAAGATCTACAAATTCGTCGGCCCGACGGCCCCGGCCAACCCCGACGAATTCTTGCACGAGCAACGCTACGACGGCGACATGCTCGGCATGCATTCGGATCACATCGGCCCGCTCTTTTTCGCCGGTCAGTTCTTCGCGCTTGCCGTCAGCTTTTCGCCGACAGACAAGCACCTCGCTACCGACATTTGGGAGACCTTGGTCGCCAAGCTGACGGCCGTATATGGCAAGCCCCACTCCAAGTCGAAACCTATTCAGCTTCTGAGCTGGAACGCCATTTTGAAGCTCTTGCCACCCGAGGCGAACAAGAACAAGCTGCTGGAACTCTACAACGCCACCGACAAGGACCGTGCGTTAGGCCACTACATGCTCCTCGACTTGCAGGTGCAGATCAGGAGCTGGGTGCCCGAGGCCGTCTGGACGTTCAGCAATGGGGCCAACGTCAGGGCCGTGATGCGCGCTGGCGCCGCGAACGAGTACGGTCTGACCAATTTGAAGCCGGCCGTCCTTTACACCCGCTACGAGCAGCTGAAATAGGGAAGCCCGAGGACCTCCCTGGTCCTCGGGCATTAATCCTGGTCGCGGTCCATCCGTGAAACGCGACAACGCACGCGGCGGAAACACACGCCGCCTGTTGCCAGACGGCGCTGGTGGGATATATTGTGGAGGATCCTCTAGCTTCCCCAGAAATCATATGGTTTCTCTGTCGGCAAGGGCCGCTTGGCCCTTGAGTTGGCGAACTTCTCGAAGGAGAATGGAGAGGTTAGTGCGGTAAATTGTCGCCGGCTCCGGAGGCCCCTGTGCGGAAATTGCTGGTTTTGGGCCTGCTATCCTTGGGCGCTTCGGCCTTGGTCTTCTCTCGGCCGCCTCTGGCCCAGGACCCCGCGTATCATGCCTTTGCCAATCAGGCCTCTTGGCTGGGTCTTCCCAATTGGCAGAACGTCGCTTCGAATTTACCTTTTTTGCTCGTCGGTCTGGGCGGCCTGGCGCTCGTATGGCGACGGCGGCGGGAGCCGGAACCGGAACGGGCGGCCTGGGCGCTGCTCTTCCTCGGCTTCGTGCTTACGGCCTTTGGCTCGTCCTACTATCATTGGCAACCAAACAACGAGACGCTCCTTTGGGACCGCTTGCCGATGTCCTTGGCCTTCATGGCGCTCTTCTCTAGCATCATCGGCGAACGCATCAGCTACCGGGCCTACCAGTTTCTGCTCGGGCCTCTCGTCGCCGCGGGGGTGGGGAGCGTCGTATACTGGTACTGCGGCGAAGCAGCGGGTCACGGGGACCTTCGACCTTATGTCCTCGTGCAATTTTTCCCGCTCTTGAGCCTGCCGGTGATCATGTGGCTCTACCCGGCGCGGTACACGCACGGTCGCTTGATCTTCGCAGCGCTTGCCGCTTACTTGTCGGCCAAGGCGCTGGAATATTTTGACGTGCCGGTCTTCAACTTCTCTGGCGGAGTCGTCGGCGGGCACGCGTTGAAGCACCTGGCGGCGGCGCTTGGCTGCTTCTTCTTGATGCGCCTTTATCAGGTGCGCCGACCGTTGCTGGTGGTGGCCGCGCAACCCCAAAGCTGACCAGCAGCATTGCTGTCCGCATCGGCGGCCTGGAAGGGCGCGTGGCTGGCCGTGGCTACGGCGGGACGATGGGGACCTCCTCAGCGGAAGTCCAGTTGACTGAGATACACTTTGACAGGCTTTTCGGGGCGCGTTGAGGCACGGACGAAGAGTCAGTTTGGAGTCGTGATCACGCGCACAAATTTCATTGAATTTTCGTCCTTCGGCATGCCGATGCCATAGATCTTCATGGTCGCCAGGCGGGCCAGGCCGGCGGCTTGGCCCGCGTCGGCGTCCTTTTGGACCGCGGCTGCCAGGCGCGCCAGGTCGTCGGTGCTCTGCGTTTCGGCTAGGGAGACTGGCGGATTGTTGAAGTCGTCGAGGGCAGCCTCGAGCTCCAAAAGCTTGGCGTCGCCCCGCGGCTCGCCTCCGACCGGCTCGTCGCCGGAGGCCGGCGGCAGGTGCCGCGCGAAATTAAAATAGGCGGCCGCTGCGAGTACCGCCGCGACCGCTATGAAGGTCAATTTGGCGACGTTGTTCACCAGCTGAGATTAGGGATTTTTGATCCGAAGGTAAAAGCGTTTCTTGGCGACCGGCTTGGCCGCGTCGTGGTTCCAGATTTGAACGTAGGCAAAGTCCGAACAGGAACCGTCGTCGCGGTTGATGGCGTCGCAGGTGCCCTTGGCCTTGATGTTTAATGTCAGCGTCTCGTCGATCGAGTTCAAGACGTGCACTTCGGGTTCTTGATCTTCGCCGATCCAGTCGATGGCGCCTTGGAGCGGGCCGGAGTTGTAGAAGATCCGGACTTCGACGGGAAAGTCGTAGTGGAACGCCGTGCCGTCCTTCAACGTCACGAGGAGGTGCTGCTCGGTTGTGGCGTCGGGGGCCAAAGTCAGTGGCACTTCATTGCCGCGGCTGCCGAGCGAGCCGGCGACGATTTCTTGGCCGTCATGCTGCAAGCTGAAGCTGCCGCGCTCGGCTTCCGAGGCGAAGTTGCGGGTGCCGAGGGCTTGGATGATCAGCGGCGTCAACTCGTTGGGCGAGTGCACGCCCTTGCGTCCGAGCTTGTCGGCGAACTTCATGTGGTCGAACCAGGCGTCGGCGGTCAAGGCGGGATGGTCACGGCAGAGACGCATCGTTTCCAAAACGAGGTCGACGATCTTGTGCAGGCCGCCGCGGCCGTACTTGGCGATGGTCAGGTCGAGAATGTCCTTCATCGTGCCGCCGTACGCTTCGCCGTCGTCATGCACTTCGTTGGTCAAGAAGAAGCCCGTGCGGTTGATGATGCGCTGGTCGTTGATGCCCGGGAAGTCGACGCCGCCGGTCGCGGCTTGCAGCACCATTTCGGCGACATAGTCGGCCATGCCTTCGGAAAGGCCGCCGGTGTCGGCCAGGTTTAGCTTCGAGCCCATCAACCGGTCCATGACGCCGTGGCCGAGTTCGTGCCAGATCGTCGTGTTGTCGCGCGCCATGTTGAGCTGGTTCGGCGTGTAGGTCGTGAAGTTGATGGTGTCGTCGGTGTAAAAGGCGTTGTCCTGGTCTTCGATGCTCGGATCGAAGAGGAAGGCGTGGAACGGCCGCTCAGCGAGGTCGGAATCGATGAAGCCCAAGGGACGCAGGCTGTCGAAGAGTTGGTTGATGGCGTAGTAGACTTGGACTTCGTCGAAGCCGTTGTTGATGTAGAGGGCCGCGTTGTGCTGCGGATCGCGCGTCGCGTCGCGGTTGAGCGCCGCCTCGCGGTTGTCGAGCGTCTTGCCGAGCATTGCGGCGCCGGGAATGACCTGCCAGTCGTCGACTACGACGTCTTCTTGCCAGTTGTACATGGCTTGCGACGACTGAACTTGCGGCAGGGTTACGCCTGGGAAGGCGGTGAACGCTTCCGGATAGATGTTGATCGTCGCGTAGCGGCCGACGAGGCGAGCGCCGCCTTTGTCGAAGTCGTTCCGAACGAGGGGGATCCCGGCTTGGAGCGCCGTGACTTGACCGCGGAGCCACGCCATCGACCAGTACCCTTGAGCTTGGCCTTCGGCGGTGTTGCCGAGGACCGAGTCTTCCATTTTCGAATAGTAATGGCGGTCGCGCAACGAAGCGAACGGGTCAGAGGCCGGCAACGCGATCTCGGTCTTCAGATACATCAGTT